>CAIUHT010000143.1 GCA_903898975.1 uncultured Planctomycetaceae bacterium | reverse complement strand
TGCGGGACGATTCGGGCTCGAGAATGTTGCGCACCTCGAAGATCTGCCACCACGCGGCTTTCACCTGCTGGTCGCCCCCATCAAGGTCGAGGGAGGCTCGGGAGGCCCCACCCGGATCTTCGCGATTCTCGACCCCGCACCTGACCAGCCGGCGCCCCAGAAGTAACCCGCAGAATCGCAGACAGTCCCGGCTTTCGATCAGCCCCGATCGAGCGAGTTGGAACCGACTGACGGCGCGGCGAGGCGGCCACCCGGGTGGCCGCGCCTGATCAAGTCGGTTCGGCCAGTTCCCAGTTCGCGAGATGACGCAATGCGGTCGCCAGCCAGCTGTCGCGCCCGCTGGCCATCTCGACCACGCCCATCCGTTGCGCGGTGACTTGGTCGGGGGCTTCCCACGCCGCGGCGGCCAACTGATGCACGCGCCAGTCGGCGTCGCTCGCATCGTGCGTGCGCCGGGCGAGGCGTTTCTGCACCACCTCGGCGGGGGCCTGGCAGACCAGCCACCCGCACGGGACCGCGCGCCGGTCGGCGAGCGCGAACGCCTCGGCCCGGAACGCCCCCTGGCCGAACGTGGCGTCGAGACAGACCCGCTTCCCCTCCCACAGCAGGGCGTCGGCCCGCTTCAGACATTCGGCATAGGTCTGCTGCGTCATCTCGGCCGAGTACAGCCGGGCCCGCTGGTCGGTAGGCGTGGGCTGGTTGGGGTCGAGCCCGGCGAGTTCCTTGCGAATCACGTCGCTCCGCAGCACGTCGAAGCCCCGGGTGGCCGCCAGTTCGCGAGCCAGCGTCGACTTCCCCGTTCCCGGGAGTCCCCCCACCAGCAGCAGTCCGGGGCGCTGGTCGGCCGGTTGCAGTTCGCCCAGGGCAAGCAACCAGTGACCGCGGGCACGCTGAGCGGCGGCCGCCCGCTCGGCTTCCGGGACCTCGGTTTCGAGCAGCAGCAGCCCCTCGACCTTGCCCCGCACCGCGGCAAGGTAAGAGGAATAGAGCGGCAGCAGCCGGGCACCGCTATCGTCGTGGGCGTGCTCAAAATACGCCTGCTGGAACGCCTGGGCCAGATCGCGGCGGCCATGAAACTTCAGGTCCATGTAGAGGAAGGCCATGTCGGCGACGGGATCGATGCAGCGGAATCGCTCGTTGAATTCGATGCAGTCGACCATCACCACCTGCTCGGCGGGAGAGGCGGCCGGCTGGAGGTAGATGTGGTCGAGGTGCAGATCGCCGTGCGTTTCACAGGGCCGCCCCGCGGCCGCGCGCTCTTCAATCAGCGGAAGCAATTTGCCGAGAGCCTGGTCGAGGCACTGGCGGAGGCGGTCGAAGCACGCCTGCGAAACGGTCTGGCCGACCTGGTGTGCCGAGAGTTCGAGATTGGCCCGCAGGTTTTGGGCGACCATTTCACCCCGGGCCCAGCGGGCCATTTCGGGAGAGCGGCGGGCGTCGTGGTGGAAGGTGGCCAGTCGCTGGCCGAGGCGATTCATCAGCGCGACGTCGGCCTGGCGGTCGACGACTGCCTGCTCGAGGGTCAGGCGAGGATCAAGGCGGCGCATCTTGACGGCATACTCGACCGCCTCTCCCGTCCCTTCCCACCGCAGTCCCTCGGCGGTTTGGGTGATCGGCACGACAGCCAGATAGACACCCGGGGCGAGGCGGCGGTTGAGTTCCAGTTCGGCGTGGCAGTCGGCCAGGCGGAGGGGGAGGGTGCTGAAGTCGAGGAACGACAGCCGCACCGGCTTGCGGATCTTGTAGGCAAAGTCCCCCGCGACGAACACGACCGAGATGTGCGTCTGGTGAACGGTGACCGTCGGCACGGGCTGGGGGAAGGCCCGTGGCTGCGAGAGGTCGGCGATCAGGCGGGAGAGATCCATGGTGCGGCGCGCCCTTTCGTGCTGTGAGACGGTCGACGCGGCTTGACAATTCTGAGGTGGCGGAATGAAATGCGCCGCAGCGAAGTTCTCCCTCGGCTGGCAAGACGCTGGCGGGGACTCGCGGGGGCGGACCCTCAACTTACCAAGCTTGCAGGCAGGAGCCAAAGACCATGGGTGGACCAATCGTTCGCACCGGCACGACCCCGGAATTCTGGGAAAACTACGACCGCGTGTTCGGCGCGCCAAAGGGCGCCGCGGCGGGAGCCAAGAAGGCGGCCCCGAAAAAGGCGGCGGCGAAGAAGTCGGCCGCCAAGAAGAGCACCAAGAAGGCCGCGAAGAAAAAGTAACCTGGCGGATCTTGACCCGGTGGGTCGGGACAATTTGACCCGGTGGGTCGGGGCCAACTTGACCCAGTGGGTCGGGGCAAACTTGACCCAGTGGGTCGGGGGACAGTCGTACCCATGTTCCGCCCTTCCCCGGCCCTCGAGTCGCCTCTTCCACCACAGCCCCCTCACGCCTCCCCCCGGGGTCCTCGCCCCGGGGGTGGAGGGGCCCCGATGTGGGTCTGGGTGAGTGCCGCAGCACTGTTGCTGCTGGCGGGCTTCGCGCGCTCGGCGGTCCCCGGGGTCAATGAACCCCATTACTGGACCAAGGCGCGGCACTTCTGGGAGCCAGGCTGGCTGGAGCAGGACCTGTTCCTGGCGTCTGCCAACGCACACGCCGGGTTCTATGCGACCGTGGGCTGGCTGGCGGCGTGGTTGTCGCTGCCAGCCGCGGTCTGGGTCGCCCGCCTGTGGGCCGCCGCGGTGCTGGCCTGGGGGTTCACCACGCTGGCACGGGGCTGGGGCCTGACTGGCCGGCAAGCACTCGCC
>CAIUHT010000142.1 GCA_903898975.1 uncultured Planctomycetaceae bacterium | reverse complement strand
GGCCGCCTTTGGCGCCATGGCCATGGGCGTTGTCGCTCGCCGTCGTCGGGCCTAACTGAGGTCTGAATCGGCGACTCCGCTGATTCTCTCCGAAAATGGCAGAAGCCCCGGGCTGTTCGCAGCCCGGGGTTTCTTCGTATCCAAGCCCTGGCATTTTTCATTTGCCATCGCCCGCCTCCCGCTCCAGAGCTTGCCCAGAAGGTGCTCCCCCCAACTTCATACGCTCTGGACCGTGACCCGACGGACTCAGGTCTGCCGTCCAACAAGGCCGCCCCCCCAGGGTCAGAAGCGAACTGTCACCGTTGATGGCGTCGAGATCAGCTGGCTGCGGCTTCAATCTCCGGGTCCCGACAGACGCCTCACGCGAGCCACGCCGTGAAACCATCTCCCCCACCCTCCAACCCCCAGCCTGTTTGCCCCCCCGGTGAACACCCTCTCCCTGGCCGAAGGGGTCTGCTCCAGGTGGGGGCGCTCGGCTTGGTTGGTCTCGGACTGGGCGATCTACTGCGTGGCAAGAGTCTTGCCAACCGTGCCCGCCCCGCGCCGGCCCGCTCGGTGGTCTTCATCTTCCAGAGCGGTGGCCCCTCGCAGCACGAGACGTTCGACCCCAAGCCGCTGGCTCCACAGGGAATCCGGGGCGAATACGGGGTCACCGCCACCCGCTTGCCCGGAATTCAGTTCTGCGAATACCTCCCCCGGCTCGCGACTCGAGCCGACCGCTTCAGCGTGGTTCGAACGCTCAGGCATACCGCCGACCGGCAGTTTCGCAACGAGCACAACAGCGGTATGTACCTGCTGCTGACAGGCAGCACTGAACTGCCGGTGGGTGACACCAACGCGACCATCACCAGCCCCCGTCCCGGCCGGATGGAGTGGCCCTCGATTGGCAGCCAGATCGCGTATGCGCTCTCTGGTGAGCACCGCGGTGGCTGGCCTGCGGTGGTCGAAATCCCCCGTGAAAACCTGATGAAGTATCCCGGCCGCGGACCGGGTCTGCTGGGGCCGCGATTCGACCGCTGGGGAGTTGACCTGGCCCCCCGCTGCCAGGCCCCCGACGCCGCAGGGTCGTGCCCCAACTGCTTCAGCCACGACGACCCCAACGACCCCGCCCGGGCGGCGGGCCCCGGTCCCCAGGCGTGGTGGAACAACAGCACTTGCCGGGATGCCAGCTTTCATTTGCCCGCCCTCGTGCAGGGGGGCTTCAGTCCCGGAGAGTTGCAGCGGCGGACGGAGCTGTTGGGGCAACTCGACACCTTTCGGCGGGCCGTTGAGCGACAGGCCGAAGCGGGGCTGGCCAGCCAGTGGGACGCACACCGGCACCAGGCGCTGCAGTTGCTGATCGCCGCCCGACCTGGCAAGGCGAACCCCTTCGACCTGGCCCAAGAGCCCGACCGGGTGCGGGACCGGTATGGACGGGAAGAGTGGGGGCAGGGCTTCCTGGTCGCCCGGCGGCTGGTGGAAGCGGGAGTCCGGCTGGTTCAGATCAACCTGCGGGGCTGGGACACGCACCAGAACGCGTTTCGCGACCTGAAGGGAAAGTTGCTCCCCTCGCTCGATCACTGTCTCTCGGGATTCCTCGACGATCTGGAAGAGCGGGGCTTGCTGGAGGAGACCCTCGTGGTGATGTGCGGCGAGATGGGCCGAACGCCGCGCATTTCGCCGATCGCCGCAGGGGGCAAAAACGCCAGCGGCGAACTGTTCACCGATGGTCGCCATCATTGGGGCGATGTGTTTCCCTGCCTGCTGGCGGGGGGCGGAATCGAGCCCGGGCGGGTGCTGGGGCAGACCGACCCGCACGGGGGTCAGCCAGTGGGCGACGCCTGGACCCCCAGCGACCTGGCGGCGACCATTCTGAACCGCCTGGGAGTGGACCCCGCCACCGAGTTCCAGGACGCCACAGGCCGCCCCCACCGCCTGTTCCAGGGAACCCCCATTCCCGGCCTGTGGTAGCCGTTCGCCAGTTGCGCCGGGCCAGTTGCGCCGGACCAGTTGCCACGTGGTTGCGTTGGCCGCGCTCGAACAGCGCAGGTCGCAGGGCCCCTCAGCTCGCGGCGCGCCCCTCGGAGCGGGGGGGGCGGTTCATCAGCGAGTCGGTCGCCGAAACCGCCGACTTGCCTTCGAACAGCACGCGGTAGACCTCGGCACAGATCGGCATGTCGAGCCGGCGGCGTTCGGCCAGTTGATGAATGCTCCGGCAGGTGGCCACTCCCTCGGGGACCCCATGGATCTGGCCCAGCGCCTGCTCCAGGGAAAGCCCCCGCCCAATCAGTTCGCCCACCTTGCGGTTGCGTCCAAACCGACTGCAGCAGGTGGCAATCAGGTCGCCCAGGCCCGCCAGGCCGGTGAAGGTGTCGGCGTCGGCCCCCAGGGCGGTTCCCAGGCGGGTGATCTCAACCAGCCCCCGGCTCAGCAGCGCCGCCTTGGCG
>CAIUHT010000141.1 GCA_903898975.1 uncultured Planctomycetaceae bacterium | reverse complement strand
TCTCCCTGGGTCGATTCGTCGATCCAGTCGCCAACCAGCCACTCGAGGGGCTTCAGCTGAGCCGAGGCGGTCACGATCTCCGGGTCGGTGTATTCCCGCAGGCTGCCCAGCTTCCAACCGGCGTCGGTGTCGACCGCCACCGCGACCAGCCGCAGACGCGACTCGAGCCCCCCCGCGGTCGTGACCAGCTTCACCGCGTCGAGCACGACCGTGCCCGGGGCGACGGGGCGGGCCGACTGGACTTCGACCTGGAACTTCGACTGGGGGAAGGCGGCGAAGAGTTCGCCCAGGATGCCCGCCACCTGGTCGGGCCCCAGGAACTGCCGACCGGTCTCATCGACCAGTTCGGCCGTATCGGTGAACAGCCCACCTACGGCGGCGGCGTCACCCGCCGAGCACGCCTCGGCGAAGCGGGCCAGCACACTGGCGGGGCCCTCGGCCGCAGGGGGGGCCGCGGCATTGCCCGCAGCGGCGGGAGCGTCTTGCACGGCGGGAGCCGCGGCGGCCCCCTGTCCCTGCGCGGTGGTCGACCACCACGCTCCTGTCAATCCTCCCCCAACCAACACCGCCAGGGGAGCCAACCACCAACGCATGCGTGACTGTGCCGAACCACTCATGAAAACCATCCGTAGAACAGGACACCCTTCCCGCCCAAGCCCAGTGGCTGGGGCTGTTGCCCGTGCATGCTAATCAATTGGCAAGCGGGCTGAATACTGTCACAGCCCGGCAAGCCTGTCGGGCTTAGCAAACTCTGGTATTCTCGATCAGAGAGTAGTGCCAGGTCGGTGGCACTTCAGGCATTTTTCGCGGAGCGAGACTGGCGATGCAATTCGCACCACAGCCGGGGTTGGAATGGGTCTTGAGCACTGCCCTGCTCGACCTGGCCCTGGCGGGGGTCTGTCTGCGATTTCGCTGGCTGACGGGGTGGTGCTGGCTGCTGGCATTCGGGAACGCGGGACTTGCCGGGCTGAACCTGGGCCGAGCGGTGCTGCTGAGCGCTGTGGGGTTCGACTCCGTGGAACTGTTCGGCCTGGGAGCGGAGGGAACGAAGCTCTTGCTGAGTGCGGTCTGGTGGCTGCTTGAGGCCCTACTGGTCGTGGGGCTGTGGGGCATGCTGCGCGACCTGTCCCGACAACGGGCGTTCCTGCACAAGGCGGCTCGGCCCATTCGTGCGGGCAACTCGACCGCCGCCACAGTCCTCGGCACAGCCCCCCCCCGCCTGACCACCCTCAATCCACCAAGTGCGCAGGGCCAACCCGCGGCTTCGCAACACAAGTGATGCACTGGCGCGAAGCCCTGATGTAGAATCTTTGGCCAGAGGTTGCTCTCACCAACAAGAGACTTCTTCTCAAACTGTGATCCCGACGACCAACCCGTTTTTTCGCAAGGAAAGGATCGGATTCCAGCATGGGCATGAACGAGGCTCTCATCTTCACGACTCTCAATCTCCTGTTGAGTTTCGTCATACTGTTGATTTTCCTGTGGTATCGAAACCTCTCCGCCTGGTGCTGGGTCTTGGTGGCCAGCAGTTTTGTGACCCTGTGCCTGTCGGGTACGAATTTGCTGCAGACGCTCAACCGCCTGCTTGGTCCCGACGCCCTCCCGGGCTTCAATCTGTTCGATGTCAATCTCTCCTACACGATCAGCATCTTGAGCCTGCTCGCGCGTCTCGGCACGGCAGTCGGGCTGTGTGGCCTGTTGTTCGATCTCAAAAGACAGCTTGAGTTTCTCCGCGAGGCGAGCCACAACGAGAATGACCCGTTTGGCGATCGCTGACCACCGTCGCCCAGCCCCGGCCAAGACTCCTCTGAGCCAGGCTGGCCGTTTTTAAGACTGTCCGTCGCTGCATTCGTTGTCTGCTCCAACCGTTTCTTGCCGAAAGCTTTTCCCATGGCCCAGCTGACACTGTCGTTTATGAGCAGTCTTGTGTATGCGATTCTGTCGCTTGTCCTCCTGATCGCCTCGCTGCGGTACAGGCGACTTTCCGCTTTTTGCCTCGTCGTGGCCCTGGCCAGTTTCGGAACGCTTCTGATGGAGGGGTACCTGGCGGCTCTCTGCCTGTTGTGGAGGTCTCGCGCGACCAGCTCCGATCCCATGACCTACGACCAGGGCTTCATCCTCACCGTCATCCGGATGAATCACGTGATGATGAACGCGCTGCTCACCGTGAGCCTGATCGGTCTGATGGGGTCCCTCGCACGCCGGCTGAAGACTTCCCCCAAGAGCCCCGCGCCGCCCAAGAGAACGCCCCCCCCGCCCGACGCCACGGTCGAACTGACTCTCGCCGACTGATACGCTCGGGCCCTTCTCCTCGCGATCCGTCCTCTCGCCCCAGGGCCGCTGTGACTGCCACCCGCCTGATCTCGCCCCCGGCTCAGTTGCCAAAAAACTCCCCCAGGGCCGGGCGACCTGCCACGGTCTCGCACCCGGGCTGGCTCCGCCTGGCGATCCTCGGCTGCGGAGTCCTCGGGTCACTGGCCGCCTCGCCCCGCGTGGTGCTGGCGCAACAGGCTTCCCGCCCGGTGGCCTATCGCCTGGAACGCGACCTCCCCTATCGCGCCGACGCCGATCTTCCCGCCGAGGCCCGCGACCGCTGCAAACTCGATCTCTACGTTCCCACCGAGTCGCCCGGGTTCGGCACAGTCATCTGGTTCCACGGCGGGGGGCTGACCAAGGGCGAAAAGTCGATTCCCGCCGGGTTGCAGAACCAGGGGCTCGCCGTGGTCGCGCCGAACTACCGCCTCGCCCCCGCCGCCCAGTCCCCCGCCTACATCGAAGACGCCGC
>CAIUHT010000140.1 GCA_903898975.1 uncultured Planctomycetaceae bacterium | reverse complement strand
CTGACTTTTAGTTGTTCGCTGTGCTACTGTTTTAAATACTATCACGATGCCTAGTGAAGTTAACTGGTGTACCTAATACAGTAGAACTTACGACTATGACAACCACAAACGAATCATCTACATATATTTTACCATTGCAGCCATCACTGCTTGGAAATGAAGAGGTTAATCATCAATCTTTGGGATCAATGCAAGAATCGGAACTAGGGCTGGGCGCGTCATTCCTGTTTTCAAGCGTTCGTGCGCTCCGAGACTTCGTACAGCGTGGCTTAATCGTCCCGCACGCCCTTCAGCTTCAAGATAATCGCTGCCATGATGGCAGCCATGTCGTGAGCGGCAAGCTCGTCTGGTCCATCCCAGGGCAGCATCCGATACCGAAGCTCGCTGCTCGCACCGGGAGAATGAAGGCTATTCCCGTCTTAATCGATGTCGAGCCCGAGTGGCAGCCACCAGTACAGCAGGTTCAGCGCATCCAACACGCCCAAGACTCGGATGGTGACGCCATCGAGGTGTTGGTCTCAGATGGCGTCCTGCCGTTGACAGCAATCCGGGCCGTGCTTGTCGAAGACGACGATGCCGCCGATAATCTGCGGACGGTGTTTCCAGACTACGGAAATGAGGCAGGCAATCCAGCCATTCGCGTTATCCCGGGCCTCTTCACCGGACCACTCAAGCCATTAGCATCCGACCTTGATCTGATCGCTGGTGCCCCGGAGATTGACCATAGTCGGCGCCTCGTTGCGTCACTGCACCGCATCATTGGTGCGGCTAGTCTCGCCGCAACTGCGCTTCCAAATGCGCCGACTGAGGTAGCAAAGCAATTTTCCGACCTTGTGAGTTTCGGCCTCAGCGCAGAACAAGAGGAAGTGTCGAACCATGCTTCCTTCGGTGCCGCGATTGGCGCCGAACTTGCAATTAGACGTGGCGGTCTGAACGTACGGCCGTTGGCAGATGTCGATGCGGATGTGCGCCTCATCACTGCTGCTGTCCGCCTGATCTCGAAGGTGTCACCTCCTAGCAACTACGTGCCTCTCGAGTTCATCCAAGACTTGCGAGATGCACTTTCCGAGGCGGAAGAGTCCTCATCGGGTTTACCTTCTCGAACCGTGTCTAGTCTCGGTGACTTGGTTGCCGCCCTGCGCAATGAACTGGAATGGGACGTCGCTTGGAACAAGATCCATGAACCATCGTTGCAGGCGGTGGCCTTAGTCGCCCATGCGTCAAACAAGTACGAATCACTTTCTCAAGTTCTTGATCTATCGCCAGTTTCACCTGAAGCCACACTGCTAGCGTACGCCCTGTGGGGGTGCCTACATCGCTTAACCGGGATCCCGCCGCAGGAACGCCCCAGCCGCTTGGTCAACGTATTGGCGGAGGCGGGGGCGCGCATCATCACTGGCGAAGTTGCTGGTCACACCGTTTCTGATGTGTCTGTCCGTCTTGACGTGCCCGCCGGAGGGGAAGCGGTGGCTACATGGCGACTTATGGTCGGCGACCAGGCTGCGCATTCGTGGATCGGACGCGAGTCTGAAATCGCCACGCCTGGGCACGCTGCCACCGAAGCTGCCACGCCTGGGCACGCTGCCACCGAAGCTGCCACGCCTGGGCACGCCGCCACCGAAGCTGCCACGCCTGGGCACGCTGCCACCGAAGATGCCACGCCTCAACACGCTGCCGCTGTGGTGCCGGGCGGCAATGCGTCACTAAGCGACGGCACCCCTGAAGATGTGATAGCACCAGAGCGCTGGGACGTGGAGTTTGCGGCACACCGCGCCGATGACCAGGTTGACGAAGGCGTGC
The DNA here is from genome assembly GCA_903898975.1 of uncultured Planctomycetaceae bacterium. Taxonomy (GTDB): domain Bacteria; phylum Planctomycetota; class Planctomycetia; order Planctomycetales; family Planctomycetaceae; genus UBA10511. The sequence continues at coordinate 383 of CAIUHT010000140.1, read as the reverse complement.
GCCATCTCATCAAGCTTGCGTCGATTCGGGAAGCAGCGTGCGTACGCCTACGCGAAGCAAGATATCTTGGCCGTGCCGACGAGCGTCAGGCTAGGCATGACTACGACGATGCAGATTTGCAGTTAGAGCGCCAACTCGCGCGGTTGCTTGAGGAATACGCCGAGCGCCGCCGCCTGCTTGGGGCATTCGAGGCTGATCGGCAGACTCGGGAACCACGCCAAGATTGACCGCGCTCGGAGACTCCTTAATGGGCAACGAGTGCGAAATCGATGATCGCATCGTTTCGTGTGCCTCGGGTCGCTCCCCCGGTGTCGTGTATCTCTCTATTGGCCGGACGGAACAGGCGCATCCCGCATGCGGCAAACCAGCTACTGTCGCGCCCG
>CAIUHT010000139.1 GCA_903898975.1 uncultured Planctomycetaceae bacterium | reverse complement strand
GCCGCCTCATTGGGGAGTCGGCCCCGGGGGCGATCCTGCGGGGGAGACCGTGGGGGGCACGGAAGGCAATCCGCAGTTTGTGGTCTTTCGCAGTGCCCCGTCGGCACAGCGTGACAAGGCGATCCGGGAGGTCGAAGAGCGGGCCAGCCAGTGGCTGGGTCAGCGATTCGCGCGGGAACTGAGCGGACCTGTGGCGATCCCGCTGGAGAGACTGGCCCAGCAGGGACAGAGCAACCTGGCGATGGAGGAGTTTGTCCGGCAGGTGCGGCTTCCGAGTGGAGGAATGGAGCCAGTCCCGATGAGTGTCGCTCACCTGCGGGTCAAGCTGTCCCCCATCACCCGCCTGGTGGTGTATGACGACCATCGCCAGCAGGTGGCCCGCGACCGGCTGATGCCGCTGCTGGGCGGGGTCTTGGGGGTGTCGCTGGTGCTGGGGGCGATTGCCGTGGGTGTCCGCATCGATCGCCTGACACACCACCGTCGACGGCGCCTGCTGGGGCTGGGACTGTTCTGGGTGCTGGCGGGGGCGCTGTTGCTGCTGGCGCGATTCAGCCCGTCAAGCACCCGCGTGTCGATCACCGGTCGGTCGCAGGGGGACGTCCACGTGGAACAGGAAGGGTTTGGGCTCCAGCGGACCCGGGTGGAAGATGGCGATGTGAAGATCGAAACGATTGCGTGGTAGCGATTGAAGGGCCCGATCCTGTGGCGGTTGATCTTGGCAGGTTGGCCCGAGTGAATGTCACCACCGGGGAACCGTGCCGCCCCAGGATTGGGGGCGTGCAATCCCCGCTCGATGGATTGCAGAGCGGCAGCGGTTGTCGGGCAAGAGGAAGCCGCTGCCGAGGAGGCCCACGGAACCAGCCAGCGGCCGCGCTCTCAACTGCAACGGAGGCCGGAATGGTGAACCTTGAAGCACGGGGAAAAAATGGCGACAAGTGAAAGATTTTCTTTGACTTGATAGTTGCGCCATGATAATTACAGGGGAATGTGTCAGGCTGGATTCCGCCGCCACCTTCGCCGTTGGCGAGCGATCTTCCCTGGGGAGATCGATGTATCTGAAGTCTGTGTTACAACCCAAGGGCGGAAATTGGGGTCTTTCGAGAGGAGTAGAGTGAGATGTCGAACGACAAGACAGGTGCCATCAAGGAAGCTGGCTCGAAGAAACTGGCTGCCGGACTGTGTGGCATCCTGCTGGGTGGCCTTGGTGTTCACAAGTTTGTGTTGGGCTATACCAAGGAGGGCTTGCTGCAGATCCTGATTACAGTTGTCACATGCGGGTTCGGTGCGTTCCTGGGTTTGATCGAGGGAATCATCTATCTGACGAAGTCGGATGCGGACTTCTACAGGATTTATATCGAAGGGAAAAAGGGCTGGTTTTAGGCGGGCGTTCACTCGGCACGAGAGCGTGCTTGAGCTGGCCGAGGCCAGTGACAAACCCCGCCGAATGGCCCGATTTCCAGCTGGAATTGAGACCCGTACTCAACGGGAATTGAGACCCGGTGGCCTGTCCTTTCGAGGGGCGTCGTCTGCCAATTCGCGCACCTGGCCAGTGCAGAAGCATGGTCGGGAACCGGGTCTGGCACCCCAGGCTTGGCAACAGTGGGATCGAGTCCGTCTCCTTCCCACTGCTGCCCCTGGGTTGTCGAGGACACCCGGCCTGTGCAATCGACGCCCCGTGCCCGACGCCGTGTCGTGCAGCAACCGGGGGACGCGGCCTCGAGCACTGGGGCATGATGAGCACTGGGGCATGATGAGCACCGGGGCATGATGGGCACAGGGCCCGGATGAGCACAGGGGCGTGAGGACAACGCGACCCGGCAGTCCGCGATTCCGACTGGAGTGCTTCAGTTGACAGGTCTCCGCCCCACGCTGTGGGACCGCAGAGTCTGCCCTGGTTGCGTCCTGAAACTTGCTCCCGCGGTCATCCGTGTGGCCCCTGCAGCACCGCGCGCCCGGCCCCGTTGCCCCCGCACGGCTGAGCCCGAATGTGACCGCGACCTGCGAAACTGCTTGTTGTCTGAAATCGCCGCGAGATCGAATCTGTTGTCGCTTGCTCCTGCGCCCGCTGGGCGGCGGCGCTGCGACCAATTCCCCCGACGGGGCGACACCAGGTCTGCGGCTTGATCGCACGGCGATCTCGCTCTCAGCGGATTTTGTCGGCTCCCATACCAGGCAGTGGCGGCACGCCCGGTCTCCGCAACGTCAACTGCAACACCGGCTGGGGCTGCGGGCGATGAACTATGACGATCGAGCCTCCGCCCGGATGGAACGAGCTCTCGAGATCGCTGACCTGCGGCGATCGGGTTGAGCACGGCTGGCGGGCCGGGGGTTGCTCTCGGGGCGCGATGCGTTGCCAGCCGTGATATTGTGGGCGAGGAGGGTGCGGATCGCGGAAGTTCTGGGCAAGTGGCAGAGAGGCGGTGCGCAGGCGCTGTTCTCCGAGGATTCCGGTCTTTGGCTCTGGGCTGCCTCGGCGTATGATCGCCCGTCCGGCTGACCGTGGTGGGTCCCGTTTCCTGTCTCCTACGTGCGAGGAACCGATGCCACTTCCCAATCGACGCGATTTTTTGCACGCCTCGGCGTTGGCAGGCGCGGGCTGGGGGGTCGGGGCGGTGCCAGGCGCTGTCCGGGGCGCGGCCCCCAATGACAAAATTCGCGTCGCCTGCATTGGCGTCCGCGGGCGGGGCAATTCGGTCATGCAGACCTTCGCCGCCGAACCCGATGTCGAGATCACCCACATCTGCGACGTCAATCAGCCAATCCGCGAGCAGCGGGGGGCGGAGCTGGCCGAGAAAACCGGGCACAAGGCGAAGCTGGTCAACGACTATCGCGCACTCCTCGACGACCCCGCCATCGACGTGCTGATGGTCGCCACGCCCGATCACTGGCATGCCTTGCTCACCATTCACGGCTGCCTGGCCAACAAGGATGTCTACGTCGAAAAGCCCGCCAGCCACAACCTGGTCGAGGGGCAGCGGGCGGTCGCCGCCGCCCGCAAGACCAACCGCATGGTCCAGGTGGGGACGCAAATGCGGTCGGCCCCCATTCTCCGCGAGGCGGCGGAATACATCCGCAGCGGGGCGTTGGGGCGGGTCATCTTCGGCAAGGCGTGGGAGACCGACCGCAATGGCGAGGTCAAGCTCGCCGGGCCCAGCGACCCCCCCGCCGGTTTCGACTATCACCTCTGGCAGGGCCCCGCCCCCGAACGTCCCTTCAGTGCGAGCGTGGTGGGGGGGCACTGGCGGTGGCTGTTCGATTACGGCACAGGCGACCTGGGGAACGATGGCGTCCATCGCATCGACTATTGCCGGTACCTGATGGGGCTCGACACCCTCCCCACCCACGTCTCGTGCTCGGGGGGGAAGTTCTTCTTCGAAGATGACCAGGAATGGCCCGACACCATGCTGATCAGCTACGACTACCCGGGGAAGATCCTGCAATACGAAATGCGGCTCTGGTCGCGGCCCCGGCTGAACAGCCTGACCGAGGGGGCGGCGATCTACGGTGAGAACGGCTGGCTGCTGATGTCGAACACCAACTGGAAGGCCTACGATGGCGCGGGAAAACTGGTGAAGCAGGCCGAGTCGAGCCAGGGGCAGATCCAGCAGGCGCACGTGCGGAACTTTCTCGACGCCGTCCACAGCCGAACACGGGAAGACCTGACGCAGGAACTCTACTCGGGGCATGTCAGCAGCGCGATGTGCCACATGGGGAACATCGCCTGGCGGACAGGGAAGAAACTGGCCTGCGACCCGCAGACCGAACTCTTTGACGATGCGGCGGCCAACGGGCTGCGGGGACGCGAACACCGCAAGGGCTTCGAATTGCCCGAGGTTTAAGACCTTGGCCTCAGGGCGGGAGGTGTGGTCGCCCCCGCAGTCATGACAGCGGTGACCTGCCGACACGGGCGTGCCAGCGGTGAAATCACCGCCGGGCGATCTCTCCGGTCGAGGGGCGCGGCAGCCGCGACCCGTTTTCGCCCCGCTCGCCCCGGGTCCCGTCCCGCGCGACCGCAAGTCGCGTGCCTGGGGCGAACACCTGCCGCGCATAAACACGTGCCCCAGGGAAGGCGACTGGCGATCGACAAGAGGGGCGTCCCGGGGGCTGGGACGCACCAGTGCAGGTGGATGCGAGAATTGAACGTTCTGACGGGATTTTTTGTGGCGAAAGCGTTATTGTTCGCTGCCATCCCCGGCCCGTGGGCAGGATTGTCTCTTGCCCGGGTGAGGTGCCGCGGTTGGCACTGGTCCTCGCGCCGCGGGCGACCGGGTTCGCTGTCAGATTTCCTTGCAGGTGAATTGTCTCATGCCCGCTCCCCTGGCTGGCTCGTCCGCGTCTCTCGCTTTTGATCGCAAGGCCGCCGTAGACCGGGTCTTGCAACTGATGGCGATTCCCGGCCCCAGTTGCCAGGAGGGGCAGGTGGTCGAGGCGGTGCGGGCCGAGTTGCTGGCCGCGGGATATTCGGCCAGCCAGATCGTGGTCGATGAGGTGCACCGGGTCAGCCCCGCCGGGGGAGAAGTGGGGAACCTCATCCTCAGCCTCCCGGGCACCATGAAGGCCCCCCGCCGACTGCTGATGGCCCATCTCGACACTGTCCCGCTGTGCGTCGGGTCGAAGCCAGCCATCAAGGGAAACGTGGTCCGGTCGAAAGACAGGCAGACCGCCCTCGGGGGCGACAACCGCAGCGGGGTCGCCGTGGTGCTGACCGCGGCGGTCGAGATTGCCCGCCGGAACCTCCCCCATCCGCCGCTCACGTTTTTCTGGCCCGTGCAGGAAGAGATTGGCCTGCTGGGGGCCCGGCACGTGCAGTTGAAGGCCTTGGGAAACCCCAAGCTGGGGTTCAACTGGGATGGCGGGTCGGCCGCGGGGGCGACACTGGGGGCGACCGGCGCGTTCGAGCTGCACATCGAGATCTCGGGCATTGCCAGTCACGCCGGGGTGCATCCCGAAGAGGGGGTCAGTGCCATCGCGATTGCCGGGCTGGCGATCGCCGACCTGCAGGCCAATGGCTGGCACGGACTGGTGCGGAAAGGAAAGCACCAGGGGACCTCGAATCTCGGAGTGATTGCCGGGGGGGATGCCACGAACGTGGTGACCTCCAAGGTGAAGCTGCGGGGCGAGGTGCGCAGCCACGACGCGAGCTTCCGAAAGAAGCTGGTCAGCGAGTTCAAGCAGGCGTTTGAGCGGGCCGCCGGGGCGGTCAAAAACACTGCTGGCCAGGCGGGACGGGTGAAGTTCGAATCGAGTCTGAAGTACGAATCGTTCGTGCTGAAAGAGACCGAGCCATGCGTGAAATCGGCACTCGCCGCCATTCGCCAGGTGGGGTTGAAGGCGACCACCAAGGTCAGCAACGGGGGACTCGACGCGAACTGGCTGTCGGCACGAGGGCTGCCCACGGTGACGCTGGGGGCGGGACAGCAGCAGGTGCATACGGTGGATGAAGCGCTACAGTTGGACGAGTATGTGAACGGGTGTGCCGTGGCGCTCTTGCTGGCGACCGGTCAGGCGTGAGTGGTCTGCCTGGGGGGCAGCGTGTGGGAGGGGGTCTGCGGAAGTCGGTCTGGTTCGCCCAGTTACCGAAAAACCGGGGCCCGGTCCATTTTCCCCACCCCGGGCATCTGGGTAGAATCCCGGGCGATCTGGGGGTTCGCCTTCCCCCTCCAGCACGCGCATTCCTGCCCGCTGCCCGACTCCGCCCTGGAGGTGGGTCCCCTCGCGGCGCAGGGTCCCCAGGGAAGTGTCGCGTCGGCATGAGGCCGACGTCTGAGTGACCAGCCAGGCATGACCAACCCCGCCGCCACGATCGAAGAGACCCTGCAGCGGTACCGGGGCGAGGTGAATGAGGCCCTGGCGGGGTATCTCGAGGCGGGTCCGGCGGTTCCCCAACGTCTTTTTGAGGCGATGGCGTATAGTTTACTGGCCGGTGGAAAACGGCTCAGGCCGGTGCTGGTGCTGCTGGCGTGCGAGGCGTGCGGAGGCGAACGGGCGGCGGCACTCCCGGCGGCGTGTGCCATGGAGATGATCCATACCTACTCGCTGATTCACGACGATCTCCCGGCGATGGACAACGACGACTATCGCCGGGGCCGCAAGACCAACCACAAGGTCTTCGGTGAAGGGTTGGCCATTCTTGCGGGTGATGGACTGTTGACCCTGGCCTTCGAACTGGTGGCCCGGCGGACCGAGCCCCCGGAAGTGGCGGCGGCCTGCTGTGCCGACCTGGCGGCTGCGGCGGGTATGGCCGGGATGGTGGGGGGCCAGGTGGCCGACCTCGAGGCCGAGGGGCGGGTACTGTCGGGCATCGACGAACTTGAGGCGATTCATCGGCGGAAGACAGGGGCGTTGCTGGCCTGCAGCCTGGCGCTGGGGGCCCGGGTGGCGAAGGCCGACCGCTCCTTGCGGGAAGGTTTGGTGCAGTACGGGCAGTGCCTGGGGCTGGCCTTTCAGATTGTGGATGACCTGTTGGACGTGCGGGGAGATTCGCAGGCCCTGGGGAAGGCGGTTCGCAAAGACGCCTCCCGGGGCAAGCAGACTTATCCCGCGATGCTGGGGGAAGAGGCGAGTGCGGTGCGGGCCGAACTGCTGGTGCAGCAGGCCTGTGCGGCACTCAAACCGCTGGGAGACCGGGCCGGTCTGCTGGAGGGTTTGGCGCGGTTCGTGTTGGATCGCGATCACTAGTGTCGGGCAAGAGGCCCCTGCAAGGAACCAGGATGATGAGCGCAAGTGACGAACTGCTCTCCCAGTTGAAATCCCCCCGCGACCTGCGCTCGTTCTCGGCCCCGCAGCTGCGGCAGTTGGCCGGGGAACTCCGCGAGGCGCTGTGCCGGGTGGTCTCCGAGCGTTCGGCTCACTTCGCCAGCAACCTGGGGGTGGTCGAACTGGCCATTGCCCTGCACCTGGTGTTCGACTTCGAGCGGGACCGGCTCATCTGGGACACCGGGCATCAGATCTATCCACACAAGCTGCTCACCGGCCGTTACCGCGACATCATCTCGATTCGCCGCAAGGGGGGCCTGATGGGCTACCCCAATCCCGCCGAGAGCGACTATGACCTCTTCATGACGGGGCACGCGGGGGCCAGTGTCTCGACGGCACTGGGGCTGAAGGCGGGGGATGACCTGCTGGGCGAACGTCGGCACAGCGTGGCGGTGATTGGCGACGGGGCCTTGCCGTCGGGGGTCGTGTTCGAGGCGTTCAACAACGCCGCCGGGCTCGACAAAGACCTGCTGGTGATTCTCAACGACAACAAGATGGGCATCTGCCCGCGGGTGGGGGGGCTGGCCCGATACCTCGACCAGTTGCGGACCACCGACTTTTACGACGGTCTGAAGCGGGATGTGAGCTGGGTGTTGAACCGCGTGCCGCTGGTGGGCGACGCCGTCGAGCGAGCCCTCTCGCAGGCCAAGGATGGCGTCAAGGCGACGCTGCATGGCGGGATGCTGTTTGAAGAGCTGGGCTTCCGGTACGTCGGTCCCATCGACGGGCACGACCTCGATTCGCTCCGCGAGCACCTGCTCCTGGTCAAGAACCTGAAGGGGCCGGTGCTGCTGCACGTCTTCACCGAGAAGGGGCATGGCTTCCGACCCGCCGAGGAAGACCCGGTCAAGTTCCACGCCCCCGCCCCGTTCGAGCGGTGCGCCAATGGCGAACTGGCGGTGCGGAAGGGGGGCGGCCGGGCCTACACCGACGCGGTCTCGGACGCGATTTTCCGCGAGATGCAGCGCAACAATCGTGTCACCGTGATGACCGCCGCGATGTGCGAGGGGAACAAGCTGCAGAAGATCCGCGACACCTTCCCCGACCGCTTCTTCGACACCGGCATCTGCGAGGCGCACGCGGTGGCCTTCGCCGGCGGGATGGCCAAGGCTGGCCTGCGGCCCATTGTCGACATCTACAGCACCTTCCTGCAGCGCAGCTTCGACCATATCTTCCAGGAAGTCGCGCTCCAGAATCTGCCAGTGCTCTTCTGCCTCGACCGCGGAGGGCTGGTGGGGCCCGATGGTCCGACGCATCACGGAGCCTACGACAACACCTACATGCGGGTCTTCCCGAACATGGTCGTCGCCGCGCCAGGCGATGAGCTCGACGTCGCCCCGCT
>CAIUHT010000138.1 GCA_903898975.1 uncultured Planctomycetaceae bacterium | reverse complement strand
GCGTGCCCGATGAAACTCTTCGTGTTGTTGATCGCCAGCCGCGGCGAATTGCCAAACACCTCGCGGACTGCCACGCACTCTTCAATGTCTCCCTGCGTGGTCGCCGTCGCGTGGGTGCTCAGGATGTCGATCGCCTCCGGCTCCAGTTGCGCCCGCTGCAGGGCCAGCCGCATGCACTCGGCCTGTCGTTTCGAATACGGCAGCACGAAGTCGCTGGCATCGGAGTTGATGGCGTAGCCCACAATCTCGCCGTAGATCTTCGCACCCCGCCGGAGGGCGTCGGGCAGCCGCTCGAGGGTGCACAGGCCTCCCCCTTCGGCGACCACAATCCCATTCCGGGCGAGATCGAAGGGGCGCGAGGCGCGGGCTGGCTCGGGATGCGTCGCCAGCGCCCCCTGGCTGTTGAAGCTGGCGAAGATGCCGAAAGTGTGAATGCTCTCAGACACACCCCCCACAATCGCCAGGTCGACATCGCCCAGCCAGAGTTGCTGCATCCCCTGGATGAAGCCAATGTTCCCCGCGGCACACGCCGCCCCCAGCGTGTAGTGCGGCCCGGTGATTCCCAGGCTGAGGGTCACCTCGCCCGCCGGGTTGTTCGCCACCGTGCGGGGATTGTGGTGGTGCGACCAGACCTTGGTGTCGTAGTTGAACTTCGAGATCTCGTGGATCTCGTTCTCGGTCTCGACGTTGCCGTGCTCGGTGATCCCCAGGTAGACGCCCACCCGATCCCGGGCAATTCCCTCCCAGTTCAGCCCGGAGTCGCGAATCGCCTCGTGCGCACAATAGACCGAAATGGACCCGGCCCGCGTCCCCCGCCGCACTTCTTTGCGCTTCTGGTAACGCAGCTCATCAAATCGGCAGACCCCGGCCAGCACCGCACCCATGTGGCGGGTCTCGAACGGGACCACCCCCGACTGCCCTGCCAGCAGGTTCTGCCGGTATTCGGGCAGGCTGTTGCCAATCGGACTGGTGAGGCCGACGCCCGTGATCACAATCCGCTCGCGCGGCACAATGGGACTCGACATGCCCGAAGCTGCGTCCGTTCCCGGTCTCGCCGGGATGTTCAAAAACGTTGCCCGGGGAGACAGCCCCAGGGCCGATCAGAAGAATTCTTGGAAAACGTATCGCGTTCCGCCGGGGCTGACAAGTCGCCCCCCGCCTCAGGGAAACCCGAGCGACTCGGGGGCCCGCCCAGTCACCGTCCCGTAAGACCCTCGGGTTGACGAGGAACCCAACGCCTCGCAACCAGCCGACGGTTGGCCAATCGTTCAAATCGCGCGATTCGGTCAGCGGGATTCGCCGTTTCGCCCATCCCGCGCTGGCCGTTTGCGCACCAGGTAGCCCAGGAAATCGGTCAAACCCGCGAAACGGTACGCCGGATCGACGTAGTGCTGGATGACGTAGAACGCGAAGTAGTAGGCCCGGCAGAATCCCCAGATCGCCAGCAGCAGCAGGCAGACGGAGGGCCAGTCGGGCAGTCGGGCAACCACCAGGCCCCCGGCCAGCAGGCCGACCACCAGCATCAGGGCCCCCTTCAGATAGAGCAGCCGCGGATCACGCAGATCGCCCATCCACCCCTCGCTTTCAGCCCAAGGCAGTCGACCCGCGACCCCGTCCGAGAGCAGTCGTCACCCGCGCACAGGCTTTACTCGAGCACAGGCTTCAACCGAGCACAGGCTTTACCCGCGTACAGGCTGCGAGCGGGAGGCGGACTGCGTCCGGGCTTACAGCCAGAGGGCCGCGGTCCGGCGGACTTCGTCGTCCTCGTTGGTGGGCACTTGCGCCAACAGTTGCCCTCCCCGGCGCACGGTCTGCCTCAGAAACAGCATGCCACTCTGCAGCAGGCGGGCAGTCTGGTTCTGGTCGGGCAGCGGATGCTCCAGCAGGTCGAGCAGGCGGGAATAAACGCAACTGCCGATGTACAACCCCGTCGCCACATCGCCCAGTCGCGCGTGTTCCAGTTGCGGGGGAGCCGATCCGTCGGTCGGACGCGCCGTCGCCGACTGCGAGGCCCGCCCCAGTTCCTGGATCTGGCGGGCGAGTGCCGAGGCGATGGGCTGCAGTCGCGGGCTGCCCACCGGAACGGCCGGCAGGGACTTGCCAAACCCCGTCAACCGGGCCATCCGACCGGGCAGGTGCCGCAATCCTTCCTCGGTGATGTCGTCGCGGAGCACTTCATTCGCCCCGGCGTCAATCAGCCCCAGCCGGGCGTCGCGCACCAGTCGCTCGCAGTCGAGGTCGGCGTAGTACCCCGCCCCGCCGTGCAACTGCAGCATCTCGTTGGCCACCGACCACAGCGTCTCGCTGGCGAAAACCTTGAGCATCGAGGCTTCCAGCAGAAAACTCTCGGCGTGCCGGTCGACCAGGGCGGCGGTCTGCTGTGTCGCGGCTTCCAGGGCGGTGACCTGCCCCGCCGCGGTCGCGATCTTCTGCTGCACCAGTTCAAACTGCGCCAGGGGCAGGCCGAACTGGCGGCGTTCTTTCACCCGGCGCGTCGCCTGTTCGAGCGCCGCCTTGGCCGCACCCGTGCAACCCGCCGCCATCGCGACCCGACCAATGTCGAGCGTCGAAAGGCCCACCATCAGCCCCTTGCCAATGGGGCCCAGCACCTGCTCGCGAGTGACCGTCACGTTGGTCAGGCTGACCCGCGCTGTCGGATTGCCCCGGATTCCCAGTTGAGCGCCTTCATTCGGAGTGACCTTCACTCCCGGCTGATCGGCGGGAACCAGGAACGCTGTGACCCGGCCGGTTTCCGCCGAAGCGGCGGGCGTGCGGGCCAGGACCAGCAACAGTCCGGCGAACGCCCCGTTGGCCACGTAGCATTTTTCGCCCGTCAACTGAAAGCCGCGGCCATCGGCGGTCGCCGACGCCAGCGTCTTGATTCCCCCGACATCACTCCCCGCCAGCGGTTCCGTCAGTGCGAAGGCCCCGACCGTTTCGCCCCGGGCCAGCTTGGGCAGCCACTGCTGCTTCTGGGCGGCTGTCCCGAACCGCTCGATCGCCACCGCCACCAGCGTGTGGTGGGAATGCACGAACGACAGCGTCGAACGACACCGCGCCGCAAGCTCTTGCAAAACCTCGCAGTACGCCGTCAGCGACAGCCCGCCGCCACCGTATTCCCGCGAGATCATCCCTCCCAGCAGACCACTCTGGGCGAGCGCTGTCCGCAACTCGGCGGGCACGGCCCCCTCCCGCTCGACCGCCACCGGGTCCAACTGCTCTTTCAATGCCCGTTGCACATCCTGTCGCAGGACCGTCAGCCGCGACTGCTCGTCCCGTGACAGCTTGGGGTAGGGGAGCCAGGCCTCGGTGGAAAATCGGCCGGCGAACAGCCCCGCGGCTCCCCCTTCGGCAACGGGAGCAGACGCAAAACACCCGGCCGAGGTTTCGGCCGTCACCGCGGTGGACGCAGCAGAGGTGGTGGTCACCAGACAAACTCCTGCAAGAAACAACCAACAAGCACCAGCGGCCGGTCGCGCGGGGCTCCCCCCGCGATCCCCCCACCGCCCCGGCAGTCTACAACATCACCCTCGGGATGTCTCGCGAGGGGCAGCGCCGATTGGCTTTTCTCAAGCCCCCGCCCCGACTCCCCGGGCACCCCCCAGGTCTCGCGTCGGGGGTGTGCGGGTGGTCGCCTCGAGGGTTGTCGCCGCAACTCTGCGTCCCGCGGCACCGTCCCCCCGCGCGACTCCCTGGGCAGTTCCCCCGTCGTGAAACCGGTTCGATAGCCAGTGTTCCGCCACAAACAGCAGCACCACCAGGGTGAT
>CAIUHT010000137.1 GCA_903898975.1 uncultured Planctomycetaceae bacterium | reverse complement strand
GCCGCCGCTCCTGACAATCGCGCTACGCTCGAGGACCAGACGACCCGGCTGGAACAGAGGCTGGACGCGCTGTGCCGAAAACTCGAAGACTCGGGCAGCCCGCAGAAATAGCGGCAGTTCGGCAGCGTGGCTCAGCCACAACGCACCTGGACCCCCACGCAGTCGCACAACACCAGCCCAATTTGAGCCACATCCTGCGCAGCATCGATCCTGTGTGCCCCAGCTCGCCCGGGGCACTCCCCTGGGGCCAGTTGTGCGGACCATCCCAGGAGCGGTGCCAAAACCTTTTCGTTCCCAGGTCCCCGCCCCTCGGTCCGGCACCACTCCCTGCCGACAGTCGGCTGACCGACAGTTCGTGCTAGTCCAGCGTCCGTCGGTACTGCACCAGTTTCGACCAGTTGCGGAAGGTGAGCACGTTGGTGTTGACCAGCAGGCCCTGTTGCCACTGGCTGCGGTCGATCACGGCGAATGCCCGGCGGTTGGGGATGTCGCCGACTTTCCGGCCAATCTGCACCAGGTCGGGTCGCCCGGTCACTGGCTGATACGCCTCGAAGAACCCCACCGTCATCCACACGTTGAAGACATGCCCCCGTGTCGTCGCGTGGTTTGCTACCTTCGCCAGCAGGCGATGCCGCGCGACGGGATCGACCAGGTTCGCCTGCGACTGCGTCACATCGGTCTGCAACCGTGCCTCCCACAGCCGACGATAGGAATTCGCAGTCTGGCTGTAGTTCGTCGCAGGGAGGTTGTTGCTATTCGAGGCCCGGTCGAATGGCAGGCTCCGCAGCAGGGAGTATTCGGTCCCCTCGCGCAAGAGTCCATCCCGAGTCACCCCACTTTGAGGCTGAAGCTGACCCAGCGCATTGATCTCGTCCCCCGCAAAGACCGACAGTCCGCGGAACGGCCGGGACGACGCCGCACCGGGGAGCGACAGTTGCGAGTACGCATCCGAGGCCTGCGTCCGCTGACCGTCCCGCGCCCGCTGAAACTCGTACCACCAGTCGCGGCTTGAATCCTTGCTGTCCGCAACCAGCCCACCAGGGGCCGTCGGCAACCGGAATGTCAGCGGGTCGTCCAGCATCGAGTACAGCACTTCGGGTGAACTGAGCGCGTTCAGGTTGATCTTGCCCGGCACCCGTCGCACGTAGTCGGAAAGCAGGCCCGCCACCTGCGCGGACACGCTCTCCTTGTAGGGCGATGTCACCTCGAAGAGTTCCAAAACCCGATGCCAGCGGTTGTCCTGTGTGGCATCGGCACTGTTCGGGTCGGTGTTTGACGGGTGCGTTGGCTGCAGAAACTTCGCTGCGGCGATCGTTGCCACGGGATTCGGTTCCAGGTCGGCTCCCGCCTGCCCCACGGGGTTGTTCAGCACAATCTGCTGCAGCAGCCGGTTGCTTTCGGCCAGTCGAGCCGTGGTCTGGTGAGGCCCATACAGCGGAATCCGCAGCAGATCGAGCACCGAGGCGAAGTCGCGGTCGAAGTGCGGCTGCCACACCAGGAAATCGGTGTCGGGAGCGATCTGCACCGTGTTCGTCTGCGAAATCGAATTGGGGAGGGCCACTCCCCCCGTCGGGGGAGACGGGCGCTTCTGGCCACGAATCAGCGGCGAACTCCGCTCGGGAGTCGCCAGGGCCGCCAGCTTGGCGACGACCGCCGGCAGCGGTTCTGACCCATCCTCGAGTTCGAATCGCAGAATCTCGGTCGCCGCCAGCGTGAACTGATCGACCTTGATCCACGGGTTGTCGTCGTCGTAATTCGGATCGAGGACGGCAGAGTGGGTCCGCTGGCCGTTGGCCCGGCGTTCCAGCACCAGCGTGATCGGCTGGGCGGGATCGAGGGGAATGGGGGCACTGTCGGGACTCCGCAGGAAACCGCCGCGGAACTGCGGATCGGTGCTGACGTCGAGCGCCCCGCCCGCGTAGTCGATCAACTGGTAGAAGTTCTTGTTGTAGTCGCGGTTGTGCACCAGGTCGAGATCGCACCCGGGAGGGGCGTCGTCGGTCGAGGTGGGAGGATTCGCCTCGGGGATCCGGGGCGAGATGCGGGTGAAGTTTTCGTCGCCATCTTCGGTCAGGTCGAGCCGCAGGTCGGCGCTGCGGACAATGGGGTTCCCCCCCGAGACAAACTGGTCGAGTTGCCGATCGTCGCGCCCCATGGTCCCGATGGTGTAGATCCCATTGGGGAGAATGGTGGCCGAGTTCTGGCGGCCATTGCGTTTGAAGACGACGCTGGAGAGCAGTTCGTTGGCTCCGGCGACCGGGCCGATCGGGGTGGTTCCCTGGCGCTGCACACTGAGCCGCCAGCTCCCCGACGCGAGATTGACCGAGTAAGGGCTGGCATTCCGCAGTTCGACATGGGTGAACCAGCGGTTGGTGTCACTGTCGTTGTAGACGGTGGCGTTGTGGTTTTCGCCACTGGGGGTCAGCTGGGGCTGATACAGCAGCAGCACCTCGCTGAGGGTGAGCATCTGGGCCTCGACCCCGTAGACGACTGCGTCGACCTGCTGGCCATTCAGCGTGAGGGTCCGGTCAGCGGCAGGGGCGAGGGGATCGGGCTGCACATACGGGTTGTCAT
>CAIUHT010000136.1 GCA_903898975.1 uncultured Planctomycetaceae bacterium | reverse complement strand
TTCTTGATGGCGACTGCCGACGTCGGGCGCGGGGGGCGCTGCGATGGCGGTCTGGGGTTGCCGCGCTGCGTCTGACTGCTGGACTGCTGTTGGTTTTGGGGGTTGGGGGGGGCACGCTTGGGGGGGGTGAGGGCTTCGCCCAGGAGGTTGCCCCCGCTGTGGCTCGGCCTGAGGGAGAGGTGGAGGCTCGGCCCGCAGGTGAGCCGGACTCCCCCCTTGAGCATTTTCGCTTGCGGGTTGCGCCGCTGCTGACGTCGCGGTGCTTGAGTTGTCATCACGACTCCCGGCCGGCGGGGGGGCTTTCGCTGGTCGATGCCCGACTGCTCGACAGTCGGCGCGAGGCGGGGCTGGGGGTGGATCGGCAGGAGTGGCAGTCGAGCCTGCTGTGGGAGGTGGTGGGAGGAACCGGCGCGAAGCCCCGCATGCCTCGGCAAGGAGCCCCGCTCACCGCCGACGAACTGGAGGTGCTGCGCACCTGGTTGGCCAGCGGTGCCCCCTGGCCCGACGGAGTGCGGTTGACTCCCCCCGCCGACGACGCCACCTGGTGGTCGCTGAGGCCGCTTCCCGAGTCGCGGATTGCCCGGCCCGTGTCTGCTGGCTGGGGCTGGAATGCGATTGATGCGGCGATCCGTGAGCGGGCCGGTCCCGAGATGGGCCCCGCCCCCGAGGCGAGTCGCGCTGTGCTCATCCGCCGCCTCAGCTTCGATTTGACCGGCTTGCCCCCCGCGCCCGAAGAGGTCGCCGAGTTTGTCGCCGACGAGGATCCGCAGGCGTACTGGAAACTGGTCGAGCGGTTGCTGGCGTCGCCGGCGTATGGCGAGCGGCGGGCCCGGCAATGGCTCGATGTCGCCCACTTTGGCGAGAGTGACGACTTTGGCCGCGACTACCTGCGGCCCAACGCCTGGCCGTACCGCGACTGGGTCATCCGGGCGTGGAATGCCGACCTTCCTTACGACCGGTTCGTCGCCATGCAGGTGGCGGGAGATGCGTTGTGGCCCAGTGACCCCGACGCGGCGACCGCGACCGGGTTTCTCGCCGCGGGCCCCTGGGATTACACCGGGCACGTGCTGCTGTTCGACGATTCCAAAGAGAAAGAGGCGGCGCGGTATCTCGATCGCGACGACATGCTGGGGACGACCTTCAGCAGTTTCGCCAGCCTGACGGTGCAGTGTGCCCGCTGCCACGACCACAAGTTCGACCCGATCTCGCAGGCCGAGTATTACGGGTTGCAGGCGGTGTTCGCCGGGGCGAATCGCGCCGACCGGCCCCGCGACGCGCGACTGGAGTACAACCCCCGGCACCGCTGGTGGCTGCTGCCGGCCCTGGGAACGGCGGTGGGGGGGCTCTTCGCGGCACTGCTGTGGGGGCTGGCGCGGTGGTGCGGGCGAAGGTGGCAGCGGCGGTGGCCCTGGGGGGTGGCCGGGTTGGGCTGGCTGGGAACGGCAGCCGCGCTGGCGGGGGTCTGGACCCTTGGGGCGCGCGACGTGCGTGACTTGCCCCGCCGAATCGAGGCGCGACTGGAACGTGACCTGGGTCTGCCCCGGCCGCTGCGGTACGACCCGGTGTACGAGCAGGCCGACAAGGTGTATGCGGTGGCCAGTCTGTTTCCGCGGCAAGAGAGCAAGACGGGGACTTATGAACCGGCACCGGGAAACCGCCTGCGACCCGTGCACTTGCTGAAGCGGGGGAATGTGGAACAGCCCGAGGCCCCCGCCCGGCCCGGGGCGTTGCAGGCGGTTGCGGGATGTCCGGGGGAGTTGACCCTGGCGGGGCTCGACAGCGACACCACCCGGCGGGCCGCCCTGGCGGGCTGGCTGACCGAGCGGGGGAACCCGCTGATCTGGCGGACGATGGCGAATCGGCTGTGGCAGTTTCATTTTGGACTGGGGCTGGTCGACACACCGAATGATTTCGGGCGGATGGGGTCACGCCCCACGCATCCCGAACTGCTGGACGAACTGGCTGCCGGGCTGCGTGACCATGGGGGCTCTGTGAAGTGGTTGACCCGCGAGTTGGTCTGCAGCGCGACCTATCGGCAGACGGCGCACCCGGCGGTGTCGCAGGCCGAGGTGGACGCGGGGAACCGGCTGCTGTGGGCGGGTCCGTCGCGGCGGCTGGATGCCGAGTCTCTGCGCGATGCGATGCTGGCGGTCGCCGGGGTGCTGAATCGCCAGATGGGGGGCCCGGGCTTCCGCACGTTCGAGCTGGTTGCCGCCGACGCGAACATCATGCAGTACGACTACGACGCGGTCGATCTGAACCAGCCCGACCAGCAGCGGCGGTCGGTGTACCGGTTCCTGGCCCGCTCGGCGCCCGATCCGTTCTTCGAGGCGCTCGACTGCCCGGCCCCGTCGCAGGCGGTTCCGCTGCGAGCCGAGACCAACACGGCGCTGCAGGCCCTGGCGATGCTGAACGACAGGCTGGTGCTGGCACTGTCGGAACGGTTGGCCGAGCGGGTGCGGGCAGAGAACATTCCCCCCAGCCAGGCGGTGGCGCGGGCCTGGGAGCTGGCGCTGCAGCGACCGGCGACAGAGGACGAGTTGCGGGCCCTGCAGCCCCTGTACGAAAGCGACGGGCTCCCCGCTGTCT
>CAIUHT010000135.1 GCA_903898975.1 uncultured Planctomycetaceae bacterium | reverse complement strand
GGAAATTGTTGCAACCCGTGGTTCGGGCAGACGAATCGAATGCACGTCGAGAGCGTCAATTCGGCAGCCCCGGCTTCCCGTTGAAGCCAGTGAACTCCAGGCGTCGCAAATCGCGTACCAGCGGTGACTCTTGGCTGGTGTGTGGCTTCTGTCCGATTTCCCTCAAGTCGAGGTCAGGTCAAGCCCTGGTCCCGAAACCGCTCGGCCCGTCGGATTGGCAGTGGACCGCACCGCCAACACCGGCACAGAATTCTAGCGCGTCGAATTCCGCCCAGCGAATTTTGCGGGGACGCAACCTGTTGCCCACGCGGAACCTTTCCCTGCGATCATTGGTCTTTTCACCGATTCGGCCCCTTGGCCGCCAGGCAGCTGACATCCGGTAAGGGGAACCAGTCGTGAACAGGGGGCGCGACGCGGGCGGGCGGACGAAGTCGCCTGGCGTGGGGGCCGCCCGTGGCGATGAGGACGGGGCAAAGCCGTCTGGGTCGATCTGGCCGACGCGCGAGGACGCCGCGGTCCTGCCGCTTTGCCGAGCGCCGTTCTCCGTGGGAAGGGTGGAGTGGGCCCTGGTCGTCCGCTGAGGTGGCCCCCACGACAAAAGTCCTCGGCTGAGGTATGCCGACCCCCCGGAGGAAAGGGGACTTTTCCAGTGGTTGCAGGCACCTCGCAGGATGGGGTTGGCCCCCGGGGGGAGGCACCGATACACTGACAATCCACAGGAGAATGGCTGGGCGGTTGGGCGGAGGGGTTGTGTCCAGCGGCTGACCAATACTCTCTGCGAACAGCCCCGCTTTCCCTGTGGGGCGGGCCAAGTGGCTCTCTTCGCCCCAATTTCCTCTGCTCTTCACCCGTCTTCCCATGACCAATCTGCCGAAGTGTGCGAGGTGGTGGCCGCTGTTGCTGGTGGGGCTGCTGCTGGCTCCCGCCCCCTTGCGGGCCGAGCGGATTGACCCCAAGGTCAAGGCCTCGGTCACCCGCGGGCTTGACTGGCTGGTCCGCGAACAGAGGCGGCAGGGCTACTGGGAGGCGAACCAGACCCAGTACCGCGTCGCCATGACCGCGCTGGCGGGCAACGCCCTGCTGTGCGAGGGCTCGACCACGCTGCGGGGCAAGTACGCCAAGAACATTCGTCAGGCGGTCGATTACCTGCTCGAACTGGCCGAGCCCCAGGGGGTCAGCAATCCCAGCGGGCTGATTGGCTACAAGAATGACTACCACTACATGTACGGGCACGGCTTCTCAATGCTGTTCCTGTCGCAGGTCTTTGGCGAGGAGGAAGACCCGGAACGCCGCGAACAGCTCCGCCGGGTCCTGACCCGTGCCGTAATCTTCTGCGGGCAGGCGCAGACCTCGGCCGGGGGCTGGGGGTACGTTTCGGCGAAGGATGGCGGGGACTTCGACGAGGGGTCGACGTGCATCACGCAGGTCCAGGGGTTGCGGGCCTGCCGAAACGCGGGGATTCCTGTCCCGAAAGAACTGATCGACCGGGCTGTCGAGTACATCAAGAAATGCACCACGCCCGAAGGGGGC
>CAIUHT010000134.1 GCA_903898975.1 uncultured Planctomycetaceae bacterium | reverse complement strand
GACTGGTTGTCGAACCTCAAGATCCTGGATATTGACCGCCCCTACGGACCGGTCCATCGCGGGTTTCGCGGACAGTTTCAGGATGTGGCTGACGAACTTGGCCAGCGGCTCGACACGCTCCCGCACACGCGGCTGTTCGTGACCGGGCACAGCCTGGGAGGGGCCATTGCGACAGTCGCCGCCGCGGAGTGGGCGACGCGGCCCGTTCCCCCGACGGGCATCTTCACCTTCGGCCAGCCTGCCACCGGCCACGGGCGATTTGTCTCTTTTCTCACCGACTCTTACCCGGATCGATTACATCGGTTCGTCAACTACCGCGACATCGTGCCCCGGGTGCCACCGGGCTACCAGCATGTGGGCACCCTGTGGAAGTTCGATGGTGCGGGACAGCTGGCGGCAGACCCGAGGGAATCGTCGGGGGCCGTGGCGTCCTTTGCCGAGGAGGATGAGACAATTCCGCTGCGCGATTTCGAGGCGCTCCAACGGCTGCTCCGCGGCGGGAGCACGCTGCAGGACGTGCTGGGGGGTGGGGCGGCAGGCGGGCCTCACACCGAATCGCTCTTGCCCTGGATCGATGACCACGCCATCGAGGAATACCTCAAAAAAATCGAGAGGCAACTCGCGGGACGATTTGCCTGAGCCCGCCACCACCCGGCTCTCGCCGCGTTCGACCGGGTGACGCGAGCCAAGACAACCGGCCCAAATCGCGCGATCGGCCGACGGGGTTTGATCGCATCGCGCGCGATTGCATGGCGCTCGATCGGGTTGGGTCCAATCGCTCTGAACACGGCTGCCTGGGCGACGGTTATCTGGCCGACGGTTGTCTGGCCGACGGTCGGCTTCCGGGCCTTGTCGCGGGAAACGGACGCCCTGGGCAGGCTGCGCGAAGCCTACCCCACTCGTCGCCCCGGTTCGGGCAGGCGTCCCTTGTGCGGATGGAGCGCCCGCAGGGTCGTGCAAGACTCCCGACAGCCTGGAACCTGGCAGTAGCGGTACTGCACGCGTCCCACCGTCCGGCCGACCAGCATGGGCACCGCGTGAACCGGGCAGCAGGGTCGGTCGCGCACCGATGGGCGCTCGCTCGCTTTGCGACGCAGGCGCCGTTTGACCGACGGAGCCGCCAGCGTGGTCGCTGTCCCCAGGTCGCCCCCCCGCAGTTCCACCTCGGCTCCGCCGGCGGGGGCTGACTCGGGCGGGGTCGAAGGGAACGCGAGTTCGCCGACGACGCCCCCCGGCCCCGCAACGCACACTGGCGCTGACCCCGGTCGACTCTGAAGTTCGTCGCCCGGCGCCCCATCATTGTCCGATGGGTCACTCGCCAGCCGGTCACTCGCCAGCCGGTCACTCGGCAGCCGGTCACTCGGCAACCGGTCACTCGGCAACCGGTCACTCGGCAATGGGTCACTCGCCAGTGCACGGGGCGTCGACTGGTGAGTTGACAGCGCAGCGCTCAACGGGGTGGCGTGCGAAATCGCCTTGGGTGTCAGGCGAGGCTGCCCGGATGGCGAACCGACGTTGTTCGCCACCTCCCGAGGAAGGGACG
>CAIUHT010000133.1 GCA_903898975.1 uncultured Planctomycetaceae bacterium | reverse complement strand
GGTGCCCCCTTGGGGGCGTCGGTCGATTCGTCTTGTGCGGGGGCCTCTCGTTTCAGCCGGGCGGCTCGCAGCAGGTCGTGGTGCAGTCGTCCCACCTGCCACATCCAGCCCGGTCCGCCACCAGCCTTGGCTCCCCAGCGATTCTCCACCGCCGCCGCCAGGTGCCGCTCGGCTGCATCGGCCTGATTCTCCACGGCAGCATTCAACCCCACGTAGAGTTCCGCGTAAAAGAGCCGTTTTTCCCGCTCGGCGTCGGTGAGTTGAGCGGCGTGGATTCGCTTTAACACCTCGGCCCCCTCGAGTTGACCACCGAACATGCGGTAGATGTCAGGGAATGGTTCGCGGTCGTCTTTTTCGTACTTGAGCAATCCCTCGCGGGCGTGCTCCCGCCCTTTCGCGCGATGCTGCGAGAGATACCGCCAGATGCCGTTCTCTCGGTCGATGTTGTCAAAACTGTGATAGACCTCGAACTGTTTCGCCGCGGCCTCGTACTGGCCGGCGTAGAAACAGGCAATTCCCCGTCGCCAATGCGAGTCGCCTAATGACGGATCGAGTTCGATCATCTGGTCGAAGTCTTCGACCGACTTGGCGAATTCGCCCAGGAAGAACCGTGCGTCGCCGCGTGCCGAGTAGAGGTTGACGTCTTTCGAGTTCGCCTCGATCCGGCGGGTCAGCGCCTGCACATCCGCCTCCCAGCGGGCCCGCTGTTCGCGGCGGGTTCCGGCGGAGAGCGGATCGGGGCGTTCCTCGGCCCGCAGTTCGACGGGTGCCAGGCAGACCGCGGCAACCCACAGCCAGGCCAACACGCCCAACCCCAGAGACCGAGCCGACCGCTCCCGTGCCACCCGCCCATCGGGGCCCAGCGGCGTTGCCCCAGGCACGACACCCGGACTGCCGCACCGGGTGACGCCCGCCCGATTGACTGTCCCTAAACAGCCAGTCCGTGAAGACAGGGGGCGACTGTGGGGGATCTGGGAGGACAAGACGGAACAGTTCGGCGTCGGCATGAGAGCTCCTCGGGCAGGGGGTCGAAGTCACTGTACCCCGCCCTCGAGAATTTGTCTTGCCCCGCGGCCGGGTCGCGGCATTCCGTCCACCGCGCAGCCCAACGCGAATCGGCGTCGCTGCACTGGAGGGCAGTTCTGCTGCAACCCGGTTTTACCGACTCTGGCCAGCGCATTTGCCTGCCTGGCAGGGGGTTGGCAGTGGCTTGCGTCCAGGGCATATAGGCCACGCGGGCTGGTGCCGACTGGGGATCGATCACCAAATCAACCGCCAACTCCGCCTCTCGCCGCTCAGTCGACGCCGCGGGTCGCGAGTCGCACGGGGGGAGCCAGCTCGAGCAGGCGGCGCGCCTGGGCCGCCGAGGTGTCGCAGATCAAATCGAGACCAAACTCAAACCAACCGTCGGCGTCAGCCTGAAACTCCCAATGCGTCAGCACGCCGGTCGATTGCAGCACCGCTTGTCCCGCCTGCTGGGCGTGCGGAGTGCTCGTGGGGAAGATCCAGAATTCGGCCGGCAACGATGGTTCGAACGTGACATCCAGCCCCAGGGCTTCATCACTCAGCCCCAATCGGGCGGAGGGCTCCACAACCGTCTGCGTGTCGCAGGGGCCCAGGGTGCGCCCGTGCTGGTCGTACAACAACCGCTCGCCTCCTCCTGAGCTCGCGGCGTTCAACTGGAACTCGACCCCAAACCGGAGCGGGACGTTCCGGGGCAGATTGACGAGGCGATACTGGATTCGCAGTCGCGACTCGCCAGGCCGCAGGGTCAGCCGCTTGTGAACCTGGACCGGATGAGTCCCCACCAACTGCTCACAGCTCAAACGGACGCTCGATTCTTGAGCCGAGCGCCGCACGCCCGCCGTATAGCGCGCGGTGGAAAACGCCCCCAGGGCCCCCTCACCACGCAGGAAGCGATCCAGGCTCACGCCGGGGAGCAGCAGGTGGTCGACCACCCCGCGTGCCGCGAAGGGGCGTGCCGAGGTTCCGGGCCGCTGGGCCGCGACGCGGTCGCCACCCGACTCGCCCGCCACCGGGGCGGTGTCCCAGGTTGAGAGCAGGTTGCTGGCCACGGCCCGAACATCGAACTCGTAGAGTTGCCCCCCCTGCTCGGGGCTCACGTACGCGACGACGCGGTCGTTGGCCAGCCTGATCTCGGGACGGGCATCGATGTTGAAATCGGCCACGGAGACTTCGCTCCATCGTCCCCGGCGTCCCGACAGTTGTTCCAGTCGCGTCTCGGCCCGCACGAGGTTGCGAAACACTTCGTTGCGCAACTGAGGCTGCTGCCAGCCCCCCTCCCCGCTCGGCCACCGACCGCACTCCCCCTGGGCGCGATAGAGATCGCGACGTGCCGCTTCGACCTGATCCCGATTCGGAACCTGGTCGAGGTCCAGGCCCTGATCTTCCAGCGCGCGTTCCAGATCGGCCAGCCGCCGCGAGATCTCGAGCCCCCGCACAAACAGGCTGCGACTGAGAGGCTCTGACAACCGGGCGGCTTTCCAGTCCACCCCGCAGGTCAGTCGGTCGTGGCTCGCCGCGGCCAGTGGCCCCTCGGGGACCGCGGTCTGCCGGGCACCGGCCAGCAACTCCTCGGTTCCGCCCGCGGGGAGATCGACGCGCCCGACCGGGGCCACCAGGTCGACCACATGCGACATGGTGGTCGCCACCAGGGCGTCGCCGTGGCGGGACAATTCCGAACACAGCCCCCCCAGCCAGGGGAGCGGCGCGACCCGCGCCAGGCCGGTCCGCTCTGCCGCGGCCGACAGTTCGTCCACCATCAGGGTCATGACCCGCGTGGCCCGTGCGTCGGCCGCCAGGGGACGGGCGAACCAGGCCAGGAACCGTCGCGGATCGACAAACGGCGAATCGCTCCGGGGGAGACTGAAACCGGGAAAGACGCGGAGTGACTCCCCGGCCGACTCGGTCAGATACAGCCCCCCCAGCGCGTCACTGCCGACGCCCGCCGCGAGAAAGTGAGTGCTCCCCAAGAGCGTGTATTCCACCCCGGCTTCGAGCAGATCACCCACAAGGGAGGGAGTCCACACACCACCGGGGAGCCAGAGTCCGCGCGGGCGGACGCCAAAGTGCTGGGAGAGCGTGTCGGCGGCGAGGCGGATCTGCCCCAGGCGGTCGCGGCGGGGAATCGCAGGGAGAATGGGCTCGTAATGCGCGCCGCCGAGAGGCTCGACCTGGCCCCGGGCGATCAACTCGCTCAGCCGTTCGATGTACTCGGGGTGGCGATCAACCAGCCACTCGAGCAGATGCCCGGAGAGGTGCAGCGAGAGGGCCACATGGGGCGACTCTTCGAGCAGTTGCAGCAGCGGGGCATAGGTCTGCCGATACGCCGCCTCCATGACCGCGTGGGAGGTCCCGATCGGTTGGTGGTGATGAACCGCCACCACAATTCGCATCGATCCGGACAACATCGAGAGGCACCCCAGGCACCGCGGTCGCGTACGCGCTCCACGCCTTCCACAGCCCCCCAGTTCCCAGTTCCGCGGTCCCCCGGGTCTGCACCAGGGGCCTGAACTGGAGAGGGGTGACACATCCACGGACCCCGCCCCTGTCCGAACCAGCCTGGCTCGGACCACGCAGGGAGGAGGGAACGCTCCACCCAACGGAGACTCCATCCCCTCTGCGACTTTATCGACCACCGACTTTGCCAAAGTTCATGAATTTTCCGAATGTGGGCTCTTGGCGGTCTGG
>CAIUHT010000132.1 GCA_903898975.1 uncultured Planctomycetaceae bacterium | reverse complement strand
GTTCGCATCGGGCACGGTTCCACC
Organism: uncultured Planctomycetaceae bacterium; assembly: GCA_903898975.1. Lineage (GTDB taxonomy): Bacteria > Planctomycetota > Planctomycetia > Planctomycetales > Planctomycetaceae > UBA10511. Next base: position 2,258 of record CAIUHT010000132.1, on the reverse strand, counting down.
GGCCAGCTGACGCTGGGCCGTTCGCCTGTCTTCGCTGGTGACGGGACTTTGGGACGGCCTTCCTCTCCAACCGCCCAGTTCTGTCAGGCAGCGTCTGCGGGTGATGGCTCTATGGCAAACTGGGGGGTTCGCGTGGTTTCGGTTGCATGGAACCCCATCTCGAAAGAGCCTGGACGGCGCCGAAGGGGCTCACCTGCGGTTCAACCGCTAAATCCGGTACAGATTTCCGGCCGGGCAATCCGATTGAGGATAGAGAGGGGTGATTCCGCGGTTTGCTGGCCTGGCTGGCCCTGTGGACGAATTCGGCGACGGACAACCGCCCGGGGGCTGAGATCGATGAGAACAAATCGAATCGGAATGAAACGTTCCGGACGTGAGAGCGCTGTCCGTCGATGTCGCCGCGCTGACGCCTGGAGCGCCTGGGTCTTGGCCGTGTGCCTGGCGGGATGCTGTCAGACCAATCCTCGCGAGACGATCGGGAACAACACCTGCGAAGTCGACCAGGTGATGTGCCAGGTCGATTCCGGCGCGCAGGAGGTCACTTACTCTCAGTCTTACGAGGAACCGGTCGCCCTGAAGGCGGTCGTGTTCGAAGAGGAGGCTGGAGAGGGCGATACTCGAGCCGAGGGACGCGGCACAGAGTACCGCGATGTCACGCTGGAAGAGGTCGTGCAGCATGCCATGACCAACTCGATGGTCTTGCGTGACCTGGGAGCGACCCTGTTGCGGACCCCCACGATTGTCTCGACCCGCTATCAGCGGGCACTGCTGGAGACCAATCCGCAATTCGGCATTGAGGCGGCCCTGAGTGAATTCGACACGCAGCTCAGCGGGAACGCGAATTTTCAGAACAATGACCGGATCATCAATAACCGCTTCTTCGGTGGTGGCACGTCGCTGTTCATCCAGGACCGTCATGATTACGTGGCGCAGCTGAGCAAGCGGGCGGCGACGGGGGCCGAATTCGCCGTGCGGTCACTCACCGACTACGACGCCAACAACGCACCGGCCAACCTGTTCGGTTCGGCATGGCAGCAGCAGGTCGAGGGGGAGGTTCGCCAACCACTGCTGCAGGGGGGCGGTTTGACGTTCAACCGGATTGCCGGCCCGGGTGCGACCCCCGGCAATTACAACGGGGTGCTGATTGCCAAGGTGAACAACGACGCGAATGCGACGGAGTTCGAGCGGGCGATGCAGAGTTACGTGAGTGAAATCGAGAACGCCTACTGGGATTTGTATTTCGCCTACCGCGACCTGGCGGCCAAGCAGGAGGCGCTCGACAACGCCCTCAAGACCTGGGAACGGGCCAAGGCGCGGGTCGAGGAACAGCCCGAGCAGGAACCACTGGCCCGGGAGCAGTACTACCGCTTTCACTCGGAGTTGCAGGATTCACTCTCGGGAAAGCTGGGGCAGCGCACCCAGAACAACAACGGCACGACCGGTGGGACCGTCCGGGGATTCAATGGGGTGCAGGTGGCCGAGCGGCGTCTGCGGCTGCTGATTGGCGATTCGGTCAACAGTCGGGTGCTGTTGCGGCCAGTGACCGATCCCGTCGCCGCGCCGCTCGTCTGGGACTGGAACGCCATTGTGAACGAGGCGCTGCAGAACCGGCCGGAATTGCGACAGCAGCGACTGGCGGTCAAGCGGCGACAGCTGGAACTGCTGGCGAGTCGCAACTTCCTGGCTCCCCGACTGGACGCGATTGGTCGCTACCGGGTGCGTGGGCTGGGCCACAACCTGGCCGGGGGAGGGAGCGACCTGATTAGCGGCCCCTCGGGTGATTCGCTCGAGTCGGCGGTCAACGAATTGGGAACGTTCAACCACCAGGAATGGGAGCTGGGAGTCGAATTCTCGGTCCCGCTGGGCTATCGCCGGGGGCATGCGGCGGTCCAGCATGCGGAACTGCAGATTGCCCGCGACCTGGCGGTGCTGCATGAGCAGGAGCGGCAGGTTGTGCACGACCTGAGCAACGCCAAGACGGAGATGGAGCGGGCGCAAGAGCAGCGGGAAATCAACCGGGCCCGCTGGCTGGCGGCCCGCGACGCCGAGCAGATTCTGCTGGTCAAGCAGGAATCGGGCGCCGACGTCGCGCTGGAAATGCTGCTGGACGCCCAGCGGCGCAAACTCGAAGCGGAGACCGCCTATCATCTCGCCGCGGTGGAATACGAGATCGCAGAGAAACACGTGCATCTCGAAAAAGGCTCGATCCTGTCGATGCACAGCGTGTTGATCGACAGTCCCCTGGCGGATTCCCAGGT
>CAIUHT010000131.1 GCA_903898975.1 uncultured Planctomycetaceae bacterium | reverse complement strand
GTTCGGCGAGGCCGGCGTTCAGCGCGCCCCCGAACCCCGCAGTTTCGGGCTTGAGCCAGTTGTGTTCATCCCAGGCCCCCTTGAAGACGGCGGCGAGACGGTAGTAGTCGCGTTGAGGGAGGGGATCGAACTTGTGGGAGTGGCAGCGGGCGCACTTGAGTGAGAGCCCGAGAACGCCCCCGGCGAGCACGTCGAGCGAGTCGGCGATGACCTCGAGGCGATCGGGGACGAAGCCGGTGAGGTTGGCCCAGGTGGGGTCAGGAGCCATCCGCAGGAAGGCAGTGGCGACCAGCAGATCTTCGATCTCGGGAGTGATCTCGGCGGCCCCGCGGTAATCGACCAGGTCGTCACCCGCGAGCTGCTCGACCAGGAACTGGTCGTAGGGTTTGTCGGCATTGAGGCTGCGAACGACATAGTCGCGATACTTCCAGGCGAAGGGACGCGGGAGGTGTTGTTCGCGACGCCCTTCGCAGTCGGCATACCCGGCGACGTCGAGCCAGATTCGGCCCCAGCGCTCGCCGTACTGCGGAGTGGCGAGCAGTCGGTCGACCCAGCGGGCCCAGGTGTCGGCACTGACCGTGGTCGCCCCGGGGGGGAGTTCGGCGGCGAAGGCCTGCTGATCGGCGGGAGACGGGGGGAGCCCGGTCAGATCGAAGCTGGCCCGTCGAAGCAGTTGCGCGGGGGGGGCTGGAGGATTGAAGCGCAGGTCGACCGTTTCCAGCCGCTCGAGCAGGAAGAGGTCGATGGGGTTGTGGGCGGCGGAGGGGTCGCTGGGGCTGGGGAGCGGGGGGCGGCGGGGAGGGCGAAAGGCCCAGAATTCGCGGTCGGCGGGGCGGACCAGCGGGTCATCGAGTTGCCCGGCGCGATCATCGCTGGGGGGAGCGGCCGGGGCTCCGGCGGCGATCCAGCGGGTGAGTGTTTCGAGTTCGTCGGGCTCGACCGGTTTGACCATGGCGAGCGTGAGCCGCTCTTTGGGGGGCATTTCCCCGGCGTGCATCCGGCTGAGCAGGCGACTGGCGGCGGGGTCGCCGGGAACAATCGCCGGGCCCGAGCGTCCTCCGCGCAAGAGCGAGTCGCGGGTTCGCAAGTCGAGATCGGCTTCCCGTTGGCGGCCACCGTGGCAGACGGTGCAACGCAACCACAGGATGGGGAGGGCCTGGTGCTCGGTGACCTGTTCGGCGGGGGTGGCCTCTCGAAAGCGGGCACCCCCCTCCAGCCAGTCGTGCAACAGTTCGCGTTCGGTGGCGGTGAGGGGTGTTTCGCCGGGCGGGGGCATGATGCCCGTGGAGACGACTTCATACAGCCGGCTGTCGTCGGGTTCGCCGGGCGAGAGGACGGGGCCCGACTCGGCCCCCTTTCTCAGGGCTTCGGGCGTGTGGAGGGCGAAGTCTCCTTTCTGAGTTTCGGCACCGTGGCACTTGGCGCACCGCAGGCGGAGGACTTCGGCCAGGCGATCTTCGAAGATCGGCGGGTCGGCAGCCTGGGCTGCGGGACGGGACGTGATAAGGAGTGACGCGAGAACGGCCAGGAGCGTGATGGCGATTTCCCGGGATCGCCGGGGGCCAGGGCAGGGGACGGGAAGTCGGCGCGGGATCAGGCTGGACATGGGTCTGCGAGACTGGAGGCCGGCGTGATGGTGCGAAGGAGCACCGGGGGGAGGTCGGGAGGGGTCACTGAGAGCCAGGGTGGCCGGGGGGAGTCTGAACCTGTGTGGCGTGGTTGGAGTCTGCGTGGCGGCGGTGGCTGTGGAACGAGTGGCTGTGGGGATCGAGTTGATTGTGGGCGAATTGCGAGAGTCACACAACCGGGACAGAGTCGAACGGGAGGGGGGCAGTGGTTGTGCGGGGGCGATTGAGCTGTTGTGTTGATGGGAGTGTGGTGATGGGGGTGCGATTATGCGGGGCGAATCGTGGAGTCTTGATGAGGCAGGGATGACCGGAGGGCGGGGCGGGTGCGGAGAAAATGGAACGGCGGGGGTCTGGCCTGAGGGGAGCCGCTTGTCGGCAGGATGGGCAATCGCGAGAATGTCGACTTGGTTGGCCGTAGCCTGGTTCCTCGCATTCCGCCCGTTCCGCACCGCATGCCGCAACAGATCTTCACCCACACGTACTCCAACGGACTGACGTTGTTGGTCGAGTCGATGGCCGGGGTGCAGTCGGCGGCGTTTTCCCTGCTGTTGCCCTGCGGGAGCAACGACGACCCGCTGGGACGACCGGGGGCGGCGTCGATCTTGTGCGACTGGATCACCCGCGGGGCCGGCGAGCTGGACAGTGTCGAGCTGACCAATGCCCTCGACAACCTGGGGGTGCAGCGGAGCGAGGGGGTGGGGAACACTCACCTGAGCCTGGGGGGGGCGATGCTCGCGCAGAAACTGCCCGAGGTGCTGGCGTTGTATGCCAGCATCATTCGCCAGCCGCATCTGCCCGATGAAGAATTCGAAGCGGCCCGCCTGGGGGTCGAGCAGTCGCTGCGGTCGCTGGAGGATGAGCCGCGACAGAAGGTGATGGTCGAGTTGCGGCGGCGGTGTTACCCAGAGCCCTGGAGTCGGCCGACGGAGGGGACGCTGGAGGGGATTGCGGCGCTCGATGCCGGGCAGGTTCGCGAGCAGTACCAGCGGACGGCGCGCCCCTCGGGGGCGATCTTGGGGATTGCGGGGCGGGTCGATTTCGAGCAGGTGCGGGAGCAGGTGGGTGAGCTGCTGGGCGACTGGGGGGACAAGCCGGTCGTTCCCTGGAGCGGTGGCGAGCGTGGTCCGCGGAGTGACCATCTGCACCAGGAATCGACGCAGACGCAGATTGGCATCGCCTTCCCCGCGGTGCCGTACCGGGACCCCGATTATTACGCCGCCTGGGGAGTGGTGAACGTGCTCTCGGGGGGGATGAGTTCGCGGCTGTTCACCGAGGTGCGCGAGAAGCGGGGGCTGTGTTACTCGGTTTACGCGACGCTGCACTCGCTGCGTGACCAGGCGCAGGTGCTGTGTTACGCGGGGACGTCGGCCGACCGGGCCCAGGAGACGCTCGACGTGACCCTGCGCGAGCTGGTGCGGGTGACGGAGGGGATTGGAGAGGACGAACTGCGGCGCTGCCAGGCGGGGGCGAAGAGTTCGCTGATCATGCAGCAGGAGTCGAGCGCGTCGCGGGCGTCGTCGCTGGCCCGCGACTGGTACCACCTGGGCCGGGTGACCACGCTCGAGGAGGTGCGCGGGCAGATCGAATCGCTGACCGTTCCGCGACTGCTTGACTATCTCAGGCGGCATCCACCCCGCGATTTCACCGTGCTGACACTTGGCCCTGGCCCGCTTGAGGTTCCCCGTGAATTTCTTTGAGACCCGATTGCCCAACGGGCTGCAGATCATTGGCGAGCAGTCTCCTTCGGTTCACAGCGTCGCCGTCGGATTCTTCGTCC
>CAIUHT010000130.1 GCA_903898975.1 uncultured Planctomycetaceae bacterium | reverse complement strand
CGCCGAGAAAATCGTCCGCACCGCCAACTGCCCGGTGCTGACCGTCCGCGGGGTCTCTTAGGCCTCTCCTCCCGGGCGTCGCACCTTCAGGCCGAGCCCACACGTCGGACTCCTGGCCTGGGGACATCATTCGGGCCGCGTGCGCTCTGCGTCGTGTTGGCGGAGTGCTCTGCGCCGGGCACCCCGCCACAGGCCCCGTCCCAGTCCCGCCCCGTCCCAGTCCCGTTGCCCTCCCGCTCTCCCGCATTGCTCAAGGGAAGTGCCCATGGTTCAGGCCGATTCCACCCCATCGGGAAAGCAAGACCGGGCTCCGTGGCCCGGCTCTCACGAGATGCCGCGCTGGTCTCTGGGTGAATTGCCCGATGCCCCGGTCTTTCAGTGGGGCAAGCTCTGGCAGTACCTCGGCCCCGGCCTCCTCATGGGTGGCGCCGCGATTGGCGGGGGCGAATGGCTCACCGGGCCGCAGGTCACGGCGAAATACGGCGGGGGCCTCCTCTGGCTCGCCACGCTCAGCATCCTCGGGCAGATTCTCTACAACATCGAGATCAGCCGGTACACGCTCTACAGCGGTGAACCGATTTTCACTGGCAAGTTTCGAACCCTGCCCGGCCCCCGCTTCTGGGTCTGGGTCTACCTGCTGCTCGATTTCGGGACCGCCTTTCCGTACCTGGCCGCAAGTGCCGCCGTTCCCGTCGCCATGCTGATGAAGGGGGGCGTTGTGCCAGACCCCGCCAAGGACGCCTTCCTGATCAAGCTACTGTCGCTGGGCATCCTGCTGCTGTGCATGCTCCCCATGGTGTTTGGCGGCAAGATCTACAACTCCCTGAAAGTCCTGATGACCTTCAAGGTCGTCACCGTCATGGGCTTCCTGTTGTTTCTCGCGCTGTTCTTTTCGCAGCCCCAGACCTGGGTCGAGATTCTCTCCGGGTTCTTCAAGTTCGGGAATATTCCCACCGGGAACGGCAACGAAGTCCGGAATGCCCTCGCCGATCTGCTGGCGGGGCGGTCGTTGCCCAGTTTCGATGTGAAGATGATGGGCCTGCTCTCCGCCCTGGTCGCCATTTCGGGGCAGGGGGGGCTGTCGAACACGCCCATCAGCAACTACACCCGCGATCAGGGCTGGGGCATGGGGAGTCATGTCGGGGCAATTCCCAGCCTGGTCGGTGGCCAGAACATCGAATTGTCTCACGAAGGGACGGTCTTCATCCCCAACGCTGAATCGCTGCCCCGCTGGCGGGCCTGGGTGGGGCACCTGGTTCGCGATCAGCTCTTTGTCTGGGGGCCGGCCTGTTTCTTTGGTCTCGCTCTCCCCAGCATGCTCTCGGTGCAGTTTCTCCCGCGCGGAACCGAGATCGTCAACAAGTGGGAGGCGCCTGTCATGACCAGTTCGGGGGTCGCCGAGGCTGTCGGTGCCTCCCTGGGAGCGAACATCGGCGAGTTCTTCCGCTACTTCACCCTCTTCTGCGGGTTCCTGGTGCTCGCCCCCAGCATGGCCTCCACCATCGACGGCTTTGTGCGGCGCTGGGTCGATGTCTTCTGGACTGCCAGCCCCCGACTGCGAGCCATGGACGCCTCGCACATTGGCCGGTTGTACTTCTCGGTCCTGGGGCTCTACGCGGTGATTGCCCTGTTCATGCTGGCAGTCATTCCTGAGCCCGGAACCCTGCTGAAAATCGCCGGGTTTGTCTACAACTTCGCCCTCGGGTTCAGTTGCTGGCACGTGCTGTTCATCAACACGCGACTCCTGCCTCAGCCCTTGCGACCCAATCTGTTCAGCCGGATCGCCCTCGTCCTGACGGGAATCTACTTCTGGGCGGTCGGCCTGCTGGGGGCCTACGCCACGCTGTCGGAATTGAAGTGGCTGTGACCGCTTCGCGGCAGTCCCGGTTGGCCATGGGCCCGCAACGCAGCGTGACCAGACTCCGGGTCTGAGGGAGCCAAGGGGCAGGGGCCTCGTCGCATCAGGTGCCGACACTGCCTGGCCTGCCTCAATCCCTGCCAGGTCGATTGTCGACAGGGCGGTGCTCGAGAAGCCAGTCTTCGTGATCGCAAATGCCGACAGAGAGGGCGACAGTCAGCCCGTCGCCCCGATGCGGTCACACGCAGTCCGCAGGCTGCGGCTGACTCGGTCAATTCCCTTCCACCAGCGGCCTGCCTGCCGCGCTCAGCCGAACTGACCGGTCAGATACCTCCGCGTCAGCTCCTCGCGCGGATGCTCAAACATGGTGGAGGTCGGATTGGCTTCAATCACCTCCCCCTGGTAGAAAAAGACGGTCTGGTCCGACACCCGGGCCGCCTGCTGCATGTTGTGGGTCACGATCACAATCG
>CAIUHT010000129.1 GCA_903898975.1 uncultured Planctomycetaceae bacterium | reverse complement strand
GAACTGCCCGGCACATTGACACCGCTGCTGCCAGCGGGGGCGGGGGCGGAGGATGGTCGTGCGGCGGGCGGGGCGGTTGCGGGGGGACCTGGTGCGACGGCTGGACCGGGGCGAGTGGATGACAGCGCAGCGGAAGCCGGGTTGCGCCCTGCGGAGGTTGTGCCTGCGACGGGGAGGCCCGAATGACGCCGCGGATCCTGATTGTCGAAGATGAGCGGCACATTGGGCTGCCGTTGAAGTTCAACTGCGATGCCGAGGGGTATGAGTCGACGCTGGTGGAGGATGGTCCGTCGGCGTTGCGGCTGCTGGAGCAGCCAGAGCAGTCATTCGACCTGGTGATCCTGGACCTGATGTTGCCGCAGATGAGCGGATACGCGGTGCTGGAGCGACTGCGCAAGCAGGGGGTGCAGGTGCCGGTGCTGATCCTGTCGGCTCGGACTTTGCCCGAGGACCGGATCCGGAGCTTCGAGTTGGGTGCGGACCAGTATCTGACGAAGCCATTCGAGCTGGCGGAACTGCTGGCGCGGGTGCGGAGTTTGCTGACCCGATTTGCGCAGATTCGGGGGACGCGGCCCTTCGAGGGGCCGGGGGAGCGACGACCGTTCGAGTTCGCCGGCTGCGTGGTCGATTTCGCCCGACACGAGGTGCGGGTCAGGGGGGAGCCACGGTCCCTGACATCGCTCGAGATGAAACTGCTGCGGTTTTTCACCGAGCATGAGGGAGTGGTGCTGACGCGGAATCAGCTGCTGGACAATGTGTGGGGGCTGGATTCGAACTCCACGGCGCGGACGGTGGACAATTTCATCGCCCGGCTGCGGCAGCACTTTGAGATCAATGCGGCACAGCCGCGGCATTTTCTGTCGGTACGGGGTGTGGGGTATCGCTTTCTGGCCCAGCCGGAGCCGGGGACTGAGGCGGGGGAAGTCGAGGGGACGTAGCGGGACCGGAAGACTTTCACGGGGGCTGGCGAGCCGCGCGAGAGACTTGGCAGGAAGTGGGGGCCATCTGGAAAGCTGACATGTTGGGTCAAGGAGGGATGTCTTATACTTTTGGTATCGACGGTGCGCCGTCGATGACCTGCGGATGGGGGTGAGTTTTCCGGGAGGAGCCCGGAAGAATTCCCTTGTCCGGATGTTCATCCAGGGGAGGCCAGGCCCCCTGCGGCAAACGAGGGAAGTACGAGATGCAAGTCTCTGGGCGAGCGGGTGCGATCCACTGGTGTGTGTGGCTGCTGTCGGCGGCGGGCTTGTTGAGCGGGCTGGCTGGCCAGGGGCGGGCCCAGGGGTTGCAGGACTTGCTGGGGGGGGAACCTGCCTCCAAGGTGGCTGGGGCGCGGAAGGCGAAGCAGCCCCCGGCGGAAATCCGTGCGGAGCTGGTGGCGGGACAGGCACCGGGCACGGTGGACCTGGTGCTGCACGTCAAAACGCCGGAGGGGGCGTGGATCTACTCGACGGAATCGAACGCGGGGACCGAGACCCGACTCAAGTTGGGTGAACTGGCCGGGGTGGAGCGAGCGAAACCGGCCCTGGAGGCCGATCGCGAGCCAGAGCGGGTGTTTGTGCCCGAGTTCAACGCCGAGGTCGAGAAGTTTTACTCGGGCGTGACCTGGCGACAGACATTCGAGCTGAGTCCGGGTTCGCAGGGGGCCAGGATCGAGGGGAAGTTGTTTTACCAGGTATGCGACGAGAGCAGTTGCAAGAATGGCTCCACCGATTTTGCGGTGACGTGGCCTGCCGAGAAAGCGACTGGGCCGAACGGGGGAGCGGATGGGGGAGCTGCGGCGGTCGCCGGGACGGGTCCGGGCGCGACGGCGGAGGAGAGCGTCTACGAGCATCTCTTGAAAGGGAAACAGAGTCGCCAGCTGGTTGGTCGGTGGCGGGTCACCGCTTCGCGGGCCGAGATTCCCGCGGGCGGAGAAGTGGAAGTGACGGTCGAGGCGGAGCTGGAGCCCGACTGGCATATCTATTCGGTCGCGCAACCGCTGCTGCCCGATGGCTCGGGCCCCGTCCGGACGGTCATGGTGGTTGATGCGGATTCGGCCTGGCAGCCGGCGGCGAGCATCCAGGGGCCGGCTCCGAAGCGGAAGGCTTCCACCGGGTTTGAGGGGCTGGAAGAGCAGTTCTGGGAGGGGCGGGTCGCGTTGCGGCGAAAGTTTAAGGTGCCGGCGGATCAGGCCCCGGGGCCATTGCCGTTGAAGGGCAAGGTGGCCTGGCAGGCGTGCAAACTCTCGTGTGTGCAGGCGGGGCTGAGCTTTGACCTGGATTTGCGGGTGACGCCTGCGGGAACGGGGGGAGTCGCGGCTCCGGTGGCCGCCCGGGTGGCGGGGCTGTCGCTGGGTGACGCGATGGACGCAGTGGAGGGGGCAGCCCAGGTCCAGTTGGTCTTGGCCGACGGAGAGGCGGCTGCGCCGGTCGAAGCTCAAGTTCCGGTGCAAGTGGCGCAAGGGGGAAGTGGCACGGGAGCAGGGCCTGCGAGGGGGGGGGCTGCGGCAGTCGCCGGCGGTCCCCGGGCGGGCCGCGGGGTCGATCTGTCGGGCGGCTTGATGCTGTTCCTGCTGACCGCGGCGGCGGCGGGGTTTGCGGCGTTGCTGACCCCCTGCGTCTTTCCGATGGTCCCGATCACGGTGAGCTTTTTTCAGAAGCAGGCCGAGCAGGAGCACCATCGGCCCGTCACGATGGCGCTGGTGTACTGCCTGGGGATTGTGGGGACCTTCACCCTGCTGGGAGTGGTGATGAGTTCGCTGTTCGGTGCCGCGTCACTGAACCAGGTGGCGAACAATCCGTGGCTGAACCTGTTCATCGCCGGGGTGATGGTGTTCTTCGGGCTGAACCTGCTGGGGCTGTTTGAGATCTCGGTCCCGTCGTTTCTGCTGAACTACACCTCGGGTCAGGAGTCGCGTGGAGGGCTGGTGGGGGTGCTGTTCATGGCCCTGACGTTCACGCTGACTTCCTTCACCTGCACGTTCGCGTTCGTGGGTTGGCTGCTGGCGATGGCGGCGAATGGCGCCCGGCTGTGGCCCGTGCTGGGGCTGCTGGTGTTTTCGGCGGCGTTCTCGCTGCCGTTTTTCTTCCTGGCGTTGTTTCCGAGCTGGTTGAAGAAGCTGCCCAAGGCGGGGGGGTGGATGAATCGGTTCAAGGTGGTGATGGGACTGCTGGAGATTGGGGCGGCGTTCAAGTTCCTGTCGGTGGCCGACCTGGCGTGGAACCCGGTGCCGACGCTGTTTGACAACGAACTGGTGCTGTCGGCGTGGATGGTGCTGTTGCTGGCGATGGGCATTTACCTGCTGGGCTGGGTGAAGCTGCCGCACGACATTCCCACCGAGCATACGGGTGTTGCGCAGTTTTTTGTGGCGCTCTCTTGCCTGGGGATGGCGGCCTACCTGGCGGTGGGTCTGTACGGCAGTGCGAAGCCCTCGGGAAAACTGTGGGAGCTGATTGCGGCGTTTGCCCCACCCAGGTTTGAAGTGGCCGGGAGCAGTCATGCGCAGGTGGCGGTGGACAGCAAGGCCTCGGCACCGGGAGCGATGAACGAGATGGGCCCCACTCTGCAGGAGGGGGGCCTGCGGTATGCGCTCGATTACCGCAAAGCGATGGAATACGCATCGAAAACCGGTCGGCCGGTCTTCCTGGAATTCACCGGGGTGAACTGTGTGAATTGCCGGAAGATGGAACAGGGCCCGCTCTCGACCCCGGCTGTTCGCGAAAAGCTGAAGGAGTTTGTCTGCATCCAGGTCTGGATGGACCAGATTCCGACAGTGCAGGATGCGGCGGAGCGGCGACGATTGCTCGAGCAGAATCGGGACTTGCAGGTGACGTGGTTTGATGATTTGACCATGCCCGCGTACGTGGTGGTCGGGCCCGATCCGGACCTGGTTCAGCGCGGCAAGGGGACGGGGATCCTGGCGGAAAAGCTGGGCTATGACGCCGATGCGGGCGCGTTCGCCCAATTCCTGGAGGCGGGGCTGGGAGCGTGGCGAAAGGCGAATTCGCCGAAGGTGAGTTCGCTCAAGTAGCCGAGGTGGGGCGGGGCGGTGGGGCGAGGTGGCAAGGGCCAGCCCTGCGCGAGTGTCTGAATTCAACGCGGAGAAAGGGGCGGGATGATTCCGTGCCTGAGTCAGGTCTGCACGCTGGGGGCGACGGTTGAGGAGGATCTCGATGGGTATGCCGACGGGGCTTGCACGGCCGTCGAGTTGTGGCTGACGAAGGTGGAGGAATACCTGGCCACGGGGCATACCCCTGGGGAGTTGCTGCAGCGGGCGGCTGATCGGGGGCTGACGCTGGCGTGTGCGGCGTTTCAAGGAGGGCTGCTGATGGGCCGGGAGGAGGCCCTCGGCGAGGTCTTCAGTCAGCTTGAGCGCCGGCTGGATCTGCTGGCGGCACTGGGCGTGCCCGTGTTGGTGGTG
>CAIUHT010000128.1 GCA_903898975.1 uncultured Planctomycetaceae bacterium | reverse complement strand
GACTGGGGGTGGTCTACACCGGCAGTCCAGCGGCCGCCTCGAAGCTTGCCTTCAGCAAGCTGGATGCCAAGCTGGCCTTCGTCTCGCGGGGGGTTCCCACCCCGCCCTGGTCGCCCCTCGATGCCCGGCTCTCTCCGGGGCAGTGTGCGGCCCGGGCCCGGCAATTGGGGTTTCCCCTGGTGGTGAAGCCCGATGCGCAGGGATCGAGCCTGGGGGTCAGCCTGGTCCGCGAGGAGCGCGAATTGGGGGCCGCACTTGACCTCGCATTCGGGTATGGTCCCCGGCTGGTGATGGAGCAGGCGATCTTGGGCCAGGAGTGGACGGTCGGCCTGCTCGACTCCCGTCCGTTGCCACCGCTGCAGATTGCCGCGCAGTCGGCGATCTTCGACTACGAGGCGAAGTACCACGCCCCCGAGATTCAATGTCGCCTGGCCGAGGCCGATCATCCGGACGCCGCGCGGGTGGTGCGGGCTGCCCTGGGGGCGGTCGAAGCAGTGGGGGCCTGTGGCGTCTCGCGTGTCGATGTGTTGGTCGACAAGTTGGGACGCCCGTGGGTGCTCGAGGTGAATACGATTCCGGGCTTCACCGATCATAGCCTCGTCCCATTTGCGGCCCAGGCGGTGGGACTCGACTTTGCCGGTCTGTGTCAGTGGTGCCTGAGAGCCGCGCTGGCCCGGCCCGAACGCCGCCGCGCCGCCTGACGCCTGACGGCCAATCACGCGCTGTGTCGTTTTATCCTCCCAGCCCCTTGGGTTTGAGGGGTGGTCGCGCGAAAGGGGCTCGGTTTGCCTGGCGATCAGTTCGCCACCCGATCTCGGGGATGGCGATTCAGCCCGGGTGCTCGAACAGGCCGGTGACGGAGAGGGCTGGCTCCCAGGCCTCCGAAAATACGGCGTGAGCGCGCCGGCGTCTGTCCTGACAACAGGTTCCCCTCGACCGGGGCTCCCCTGCCGCCTGTCCAACTGCCACTTGAGGGCCAGCCAGGCAACGACATCGTTCCCAACCAGCTGGTTCTGGCGTCCCGGGAATTTCGCGGGCAGGCTGCCTGCGAGCGGTTGTCCCCCGCGACTGGGCGGTCCCATGCCATCGGCACAGGCCTTGCAGGGGTTTTCTTCGGCATAAAGCGTCACGGCGGTCCCCAGCCGGTGGCCCCAGCCGCGTCACACTGCGAGACGAACAGCCGCAAAACTCGCAGGGATCGCCCGGCGTGGGAGAGCCCTGCGACGAGTCAGTTGGCGAGCGGTCATGCGAACAACTGGTCCTCGAGGTCGTATCTCCCGTGCTAGACTGCAATTGGCCAGGGAGCATGGCAGGGCTCTCGGTTTCGCAACTTGAAGAATGTTCCGCAGGAGTGGCTGGTGCACCCGGTTCGAGTCAAAGCGCGGGCGACTGCCCCCGGTCGTGGGGCCGCACCAATCGCAGGTCGAGCAAGGCTGAGTCCTTTGCGACAGGCGGTGTTGGGAGCCGGCGCGATTGTGGCGGGCGGTTGGCTGGTGGTGGTGGGCTGGCCCGCCTGGACAGCCTGGCAGCAGGTGGCGCGTCGCCCCGACCAGCAGTTGACGTGGAGCCGGGTCCATGTGACCCAGCCCCCCGACTGGATTCCTCCGCGGTTTGTGCCTGACTTGCTGCAGGCCCGCGACTTTCCTGCCCGCTTGCCGCTCACGCGGCCAGGTCTGGCCGAAGACCTGGCCGCGGCATTCGCCTCGAGTCCGTGGGTTGAACGGGTCGTTTCGGTGCGGGGACAGTATCCCGCGCGAGTCGAGGTCGAACTGGTCTACCGGCGGCCGGTCGCGCTGGTGGCCCTGCCCAGCAGCGAAGTCCCCATCGATGGGCGCGGGGTGCTGCTGCAGTTGACCCGCCAGGTTCGCGATGCGCACGAGAGCTCTCCGCGGATTGTGGGGGTGAAATCGAGCCCGGCGATTGTGGGACAGGCGTGGGGCGACCCGGTCGTGACGCATGCGGCGGCCCTGGCCGAGGCCCTCTCTCCGCACTGGAGCGCGTGGGGTCTGAAAGCAATCGAGTGCCCCAATTCGCCCCCCCGCGCCGACCATCTGGAGTCGGGGGAATTCCGGCTGCGAACGGGAGATGGATCGGTGTTGCTGTGGGGGCAATCTCCCTTGAGCGAGCATCCCGGTTCAATTCCCACGGAACTCAAGATCGCCAGGATTGGACAGTATCTGAAGCAGTTTTCGAGCTTCGCCGAGGCGGGCGTCCCACAACAGATTGATCTGCGGCCACTGCGGGAAATCACCCGAAAACCCCTCCCGGCCAGTGGCCCGTGAAGCGCGCTGGCGGCCGTTGCAGAGTCGCTGGCCGCGCCTGCTGGGCAGCCTCACGTCGCGGTGACTAAACTTAAGCCGGAGGCCATTGGAGGGCTTCCCTCGTCACTCGCGCCGCCCTCGGGGATCCAAGATTTTGCAAGCTGAGCTGGATCGCGACTATCGACTGTGGGCGGCGTTCGAGCGTCTCGAAGAGATTCGGCGGCGGACCGGTACGGTCGACTTTGAAGGCGAGGTCCGGCAGTGGCCCGACCTCGCCGATGAGCTCCGCGAAATGTGGAATGTGGGCTGCATGGCGTCGGTGCTGGCTCCCCGTTCGACCGAAAATCGAGATGCCGAGCTGGCCACTGAGCGGGCCCTGAGGGGATCGGGCAGTGCGACGCCTGGTCCGCCACTGCGCGAACACAACGCCGGTCCCCTGCTGCGATCGAGCGAGCTCCCGTGTCGGTTTGGCGACTATGAACTGCTGGAAAAGATCGGCGAGGGGGGCATGGGAGTGGTGTTTCGGGCCCGGCACCTCGGGCTCGATCGCGTGGTCGCCCTCAAGATGATTCAAAAGGGAGCATTGGCGACGCAGTCGGAACTGGCCCGGTTTCGCGCCGAGGCGGCGGCCGCCGCGCGGATCGACCATCCGCAGGTCATCCCGGTTTATGAGGCGGGTGAGGTCAACGGACAGCCGTTCTTCTCGATGAAATACATTCGCGGGACCAACCTGCACACGCTGCTGCAGCGGGGACCGCTTCCCGCCCGAACGGCTGCCCGGATGCTGCTGGGGGTCGCAAGAGCGATCGCCTTCATCCATGCCAATGGCTTTGTGCATCGCGACCTCAAGCCCTCCAACATCCTGATCGATGCCGACGGGGTGGCGCTGGTGGGTGATTTTGGACTCGCCAAGCGACTCGAAAGCGAGCCTGCAGAGGGAGCCCCCCTGGCGGTCGAGGTCGCCGGGCCCCCGGGCCTGACCCGCACCGGGGTCATCCTGGGGACACCCAGTTACATGGCTCCCGAGCAGATTACGGGCCCCGCGCGGCGGGTTGGGACCGCCTGCGATGTCTACGCCCTGGGAGCCATCCTGTATGAATGCCTGACGGGCCGGCCCCCGTTTCAGGCGGCGGAACCGGTCGATCTGCTGCTGATGGTGCTCGAGCAGGATCCTGCTCCGCCGCACATTCTCAACCGGCAGGCCGACCCCGACCTCGAGATGATCGCCGTCAAGTGCCTGCAGAAGCCGCCGGAATTGCGGTATGCCGGGGCCGAACAACTGGCCCAGGATCTGCAGGCGTTCCTGAAGAGCGAGCCGATCTCGGCCCAGACGTCGACCATCGTGCAGATCTTCAATCGCCTGTTCCGCGAGACGCACCATGCCGTGGTGATGAAGAACTGGGGGCTGCTGTGGATGCTGCACGGCCTCGTGCTGCTGGTGCTCTGCACGGTGACCAACTGGTTTCAGTTTCGGTCGATTGTCGATCGCTGGCCTTACATGATGCTGTGGATTGTG
>CAIUHT010000127.1 GCA_903898975.1 uncultured Planctomycetaceae bacterium | reverse complement strand
TCGATCCCCGGCGGCGTATCACCCTGCTGGCGGCGTTGGTGCTGGTCGCGGAGCTGGGGCTGCTGGGGCTGGCGGTGATCCCCTTCCCCTGGGGGGCGGCGGGGCTGGTGCTGAACGGACTGGCCCTGGGGTTGGTGTTCGGACTGGTGCTGGGCCTGCTGGAAGGGCGGCAGTCAACCGAGGCGCTCACTGCGGGGCTGTGCACCAGTTTCATTCTCGCCGATGGGGTGGCCAAGTCGGTCGGGACCTGGCTGCTGACACAGGGAGTCCCCGAGCGGTGGATGCCCGCGGCAGCCGGGGGACTGTTTCTCGCCCCGCTCACCCTCTTCGTGGCGATGCTCGCCCGCGTGCCACCCCCCGACGCCGCCGATTGCGCCGCCCGCAGTGAACGGGCTCCCATGGATCGCGCGACCCGCTGGTCGTTCCTCCGGCGGTATGCCCGGTTGCTGGCTCCACTGACGCTGCTGTACCTGCTGGTGACCGTTGTCCGCAGTGTGCGTGCCGATTTCGCCCCCGAAATCTGGCGGTCACTGGGCGAGGCGGCCCCCCCCGCGCTCTTCACCCGCACCGAACTGTGGGTCGCCTTCGGGGTGCTGCTGGCCAACGGGGCTGCTGTGCTCATTCGCGACAATCGGCGGGCGTTCGTGCTCTCTTTGGCCACCTGCGGCGTGGGGGTCGCGTTGCTGGGCTGTGCCACCTTGGGCCGCGACCGCTGGGGACTGAGCCCCGTGCAGTCGATGGTGCTCTTGGGGTTGGGGCTCTACTTGCCCTACGTGGCTCTCCACACCACCCTCTTCGAGCGACTGCTGGGGATGACCCGCGAACGGGGCAACATCGGCTTCCTGATGTACGTCGTCGACTCGGTGGGCTACCTGGGGTACGTCGCGGTGATGTTGCTGCGGAATCTGTCGGCTCGTCCGTGGGATTGGCTGGCTGTGCTCGAACAGTCAGCCCTTGTGACCAGCGGGGTGGGGTTGCTGTGTGTCGCCGCCTGTGCCCTCGCATTGCCCCGCGATCGCCAAACCACGACCGAGCCCAGGCTGGCTGCCGCGCCCGAGGGGCAGTCCGCACCCAAGGTGCCACCCCGGTGATCGCACAGTCTTTTCGCACAAGCACCGTCAGCCAGTGGCTGTCGCGTCCACAGGCCTTCGATTGGCCAAGGTGGCGACATGTGGGTTTCCCACCAACACTGGGGGTGACGCATACGGCAGACGCTTCGCACGGTTCGGCATTTCGCTCGACAGCAGACTTGGGACTGGCATGAAACAGGCATTGGCAGCGGTCTACGAGGGACAGCCGGGCGAATTGGTGCTGCAGCAACTTCCCGTCCCCAGGCCCGGGGCGGGGGAAGTGCTGGTGCGCGTGTTGGGCTGCACCCTCTGCGGCAGCGATCTGCACAGCCACGAGGGACGCCGGCGGGTGCCTGTGCCGACAGTGCTGGGGCACGAGATTGTGGGGGAGATCTGCGAGCTGGGACCTCAAACCGGGCACCTGGGCCGAAGGGTGGGCGAGCGGGTGACGTGGGCGATTGTGGCCCACTGCGGCACATGCCATTTCTGTCGGGCCGATCTCCCGCAGAAATGCGTCCAGGGGGTCAAGTACGGCCACGAGGCGTTTCGCCCCGGACGGGAGTTGCTGGGGGGCTTGGCCGAGTACTGCCTGCTCGTCCCGGGCACCACCGTGGTGCCGCTGCCCGAAGAACTGCCACTCGAGGTGGCCTGCCCGGCCAGTTGTGCGACGGCGACCATTGCGGCGGCCGCTGAGGCGGCGGGGGCTTTGCCGGGCCGGGCCTGCCTGGTGCTGGGGGCGGGCATGCTGGGGCTGACGGCGGTCGCCTGGGCCCGCCACCACGGGGCGCGCGAGGTGGTCTGCGTTGATGTTCAGCCCCCACGCCGCGAGCGAGCCCGCTCTTTTGGAGCAACCGCCTGCCTGGCTCCCGACGAAGTCGCCGGTTGGCTGGCCGACAGCGGTCACCCCCAGGGGTTCGACATCGTCTTTGAACTGGCGGGGCAACCGGTGGCCTTTCAGGCCGGTTGGCGGCATGTCCGCACTGGGGGCACGCTGGTGCTGGTGGGGGCGGTGTTC
This sequence comes from uncultured Planctomycetaceae bacterium, assembly GCA_903898975.1. Lineage (GTDB taxonomy): Bacteria > Planctomycetota > Planctomycetia > Planctomycetales > Planctomycetaceae > UBA10511. The sequence continues at coordinate 2,343 of CAIUHT010000127.1, read as the reverse complement.
CCCTCGGCTCCGGTGCCGCTCGAACTTGAGCAGGTGGTGCGTCGACAGTTGACGCTGCGGGGAGTTCACAACTACGCCCCCCGCCACCTTGAGCAGGCGGTCGCCTTTCTGGAAAGGACGTGGCGGGAGTTTCCGTTCGCGAGCCTGGTTGGCCCGTGGGTTCCCCTGGCCCAGGTCCCGCACGCCTTTGAACTGGGGCGGCGGGGAGAATCGATTCGCGTGGGGGTCGCGATGCCGGTGCGGGGCTGAGCCGGTGATGGGGCGGGTTTGGCTCGAGGCCTCACCGGTTCGCGCGGTACTCCCTCTTAAGCAGCGACCACGGGCTGCCCGCTGCGCACCAAAGCCACGTCGAGCAGTCACCAGTTGAACGCACGTGGCCCGTCGTGGGCTGATCGGAATTGGGGCAGCTGCGGAAGGAGCAGGCCGGACGCAAGTTCAGACCCTGAGTCTGCAAAACAAAAAACCCCCCGGATGAGATCGTCCGAGGGGTTTTTTGAGTGGGGTCGCCGCGTGGTTCGGGTGGGGGATGAGCCCACCCGCTGTCGGCGCGGCCTAGTTGGCCGCGGCGGTCACGGTCGGCTGAGCCAGGCCGGGGGCGGCGATGAAGTTCACCATCCCCTTGGCGTCTTCGGCGTTCCAGATCCGGATTTCACCGTCCCAGCTTCCTGTCACGATCCGCTTGGTCGCGGGGTTGAAGGCGACGCCGTAAACCCAGTCGTTGTGCCCGGCGAAGGCCCGTACGGCGGCTCCGTCGGCCAACTTGTGCTCCCGGGCCTGCTTGTCGGAACTGCACGAGAAGATCCGCCCGTCGGGCGAGACCACCACGCGGTAGACTTCGCCACCAAAGCCCGCGATCTCCCGCACCTGCTGAGCGTTCGCCGGGTTCCAGACGCGAATCTTGTTGTCCCGACCGGCGGTCAGCACCTGCGCTCCATCGGGCGAGAAGCTGACGCCGTACACCACCTCGGCGTGGCCGGGGAAGGTGACCAGCGAGTCACCCGTCTTGGCGTCGAAGAGCTTCGACGTCTTGTCGCGGCTCGCCGAGGCCAGCTTGGCCCCGTCGGGCGACCAGGCGATATCCATCACCCAGTCCGCGTGGTCTTCAATCAGCAGTTCCTGGGCACCGGTCTCGACGTTGAACACCCGGATCGAGCGATCGGCACTGCAGGTCGCCAGGCGCTTGCCATCGGGGCTGAACGCCACGGCGAAGACCGAGTCACTGGTGGTCATCACGTCGCGGACCAGTGTCCCGTCGGCGGGATTGAAGAGCTTGACTTCGCCCTGTTGGCCGGGGTTTCCGGCGGCGACCGCCAGCAGCTTGCCATCGGGGCTGAATTCGATGTCGTAGGTCCGCTCGGCGATGTTGGTCACGCGACGGATGAGCTTGCCGTCAGCGGCGTTCCACAACACCACTTCATGGTACCCCGAGCTGGCCACTTGCGAACCATCGGGGGTGAAGGCGACGCTGGTGACCGGAATCGGCACCCGGTACGCCTCGGGGGGCATGGGCTGCGGCAGCTTGGGGGCGATGGTCACCAGGGGAGCGGTCTCTTTCACCCCCGCGTCCAGCCGGGCTCCGTTCTTGATCCACTGCCGAATCGCCGCGATCTCTTCCTTCGAGAGCGGGTCGGCGTCCTTGGGCATGGTCCCATCTTCAATCTGGGCCAGCAGGTTCGAGCCGTCGGGGTCCTTCGCGAGAATCGCGGCTCCCTCTTCGCCCCCCTTCATCACGCCGAGGAAGGTGTCCATGTTGTACCGCCCCTTGGCCGACTGGGCGTTGTGGCACGCCAGGCAGCGCTTGTTGAAGACGGGGGCGATGTGCTTCGAGAACGAGACGAACTGGCCAATCGAGGCGAGCGCGTCTTCCGAGGCCTTGAGGGCGGTGGTCGCTTCATTGGCGACGGCGACCAGGGCCGCCTGGGCCGCTTCGACCTCGGTGCGGGCCGCGGCCACCACGGTGTCGGCCTGCTTCGAAGCCTCTTGCGCCTTGGCGAGGTTTTCCTTGATCGCGGCGAGGGCGGTCTCGGCGGCCTTCGCGGCGGCGACCGCGTCGGCGGCGACCTTCTGTGCGGCGGCCAGTTTCTCGGCAGCCGCCTTGGCGACAGGCTCAGCGTCGGCGACCCCCTTGGTTGTGTTCGCGACGGCGGTCTGGGCGTCCTTCGACGCCTTGTCGGCATCACCGGCGACCGAGTCGGCGGCGACCTTCAGCAGCGAAATTCCCTTGTCGGCCGGAGCCTTCTCGGCCGCGACTTTTGCGGCGGCGGCGGTGTCGGCGGTCGCCTTGGCGATCGCGGCGGTGGTCGCGGCGGCCGCGTCGGCGGCGGCCTTGGCATCGGTCGCGGC
>CAIUHT010000126.1 GCA_903898975.1 uncultured Planctomycetaceae bacterium | reverse complement strand
TGTACCCGTGATAGGTCTCGTTGAACGATGGCTTGAGGCGCTTCATGGTGTCTTTGATCATCGACGACCAGAGACGACCTTTGCTCTCCCGACGGAGCGCACCCAAGGCCTCCAGCAGCAGCGTGTAGGCTTTCTTCTTCAGTTCCGGGAGGGCGGGGTCGAGCTTGGGAACCTCGGCGGTGACCGCCTCGACATCTTCGTAATAAATGAACTCGTCGCAGTTGTCACGGAGCAGGTCGGAGGTCGAGGGCTGCATGCCCAGGCCAATGACGTGCTTTCCCAGTTCCTTCAGCTTGGAAACGAGCGGGGAAAAGTCACTGTCGCCCGACACGACCACAAACGTGTCGATGTGCTCCTTGGAATAGGCGAGATCCATGGCGTCGACGCACAGCCGGATGTCGGCGGAGTTCTTACCCGTCTGCGCCCGGCGGGGAATCTGGATCAGCTCGATCGCCGCTTCGTGCAGTTGCTCGGTGTAGCTCGAGTAGCGGTTCCAGTCGGCGTAGGCCTTCTTGGCGACGATCTTTCCCTTCTCGACCATTCGCTTGAGCACCCGCCCCACATCGAACCGACCCCGGGCTCCCTGGAAGCCGAGCGCCAGATTTTCGAAGTCGATGAAGAGGGCGAGGGAGTGTTCCTGATCGGCCATGAGTCGCTGCGGAAAGGCGGCTGAAAGAACGCGGGTGGCAGGCTGCCCAACCCGGCGCGAATACGACCGGGGGCGTGTGCCTCGCCCGGCAGAATCGACACGGGCGAGTGTAACAGGTCGCCCGGGCAATTGCCCCCCCGGATGGCGACATTCGGTTTGCATTCCCGGGCGTCTTGCGGTATCTCTCTCAAGAGACGCCTGGTCGCAGGAGCCCCCTGAAACCAGGCAGAGCCTCCCACCCTCCCCGACGGACGCTGTTGATCCCCGCTCGCGGGGCGAACCCGCCAGGCTGCGGGGCCTCTCAGGCCCCCGTCCCGCTCCGTCAGTTCGAGAGTCGTCCGACCGACGTTGGCCTTTCGACTGTTCGCACGAGTTTCCGCGCATGAGCCTGTCCGACGAAGCGTCCGGCATCGCCGCCGAGGTCGTGGTGCACACCGTGCTGGTGGTGGACCACGATCGCGAGACGGTGTCCCAGTTGCGGACGCTGCTGGGCAAGTTCGGGTACGAGGTCCTGATCGCCACCGACGGGGGGCAGGCCCATTCGCTGGTCGAACGCCGGTCCCCCGATTTCGTGATTCTCGATGTCGACCTGCCGGGGAGCGAGACTGGGTTTGAAGTCTGCGAGCGGCTCAAGCAGGCGCGGCGGCAGACGCCCGTGCTGGTGCTGACCCGCGTTGACCTGCCCCGCGCCCGCACCCTGGCGACCCGTGTGGGGGCCGATGGGTACCTGCTGAAGCCCGCCGAGATCGCCCGCCTGCCCGAGGTAATCCCGACGCTGGCCCAGCAGTTGCGACAGCGACAACTCGCCGAAGAGCAGCCCGGCGAAAACGCCCCTCCTGTCCGTTTCCATTGCCGCTGTGGCAAGCGGTTCAAGGTCGCCCACCAGCATCGGGGAAAGACCTTGACCTGCCCCAGTTGCGGCGAACCCGTGCTGGTGCCCCGCAGTTCATGAGTCCATTCTCCGAGTCCCCGGGCAACCCCGATCTGCCGCATGTGCTGGTGATTCTCTCGGGTCGCCAGAAGGGTCGTCGCATCGAGTTGCCCGACCGCGAGGGGGTGCTGGGGCGGGAGGAGGGGTGCCTGATCCGGCTCAATTCGGCCGAGGTCAGTCGCCGTCACTGCACACTGACCCCCACCGACGCGGGACTGCTGCTGCGGGACTGCGGGAGCCAGAACGGGACGTTCGTGAATCGCGAACGACTGACGGGTGAACGGCTGCTGAAGGGAGGCGACCGCCTGCAGGTGGGGCCCTTCCTCTTTGAGGTGGCCCCGCCTCCCGTGGCTGAGGTCGACGCCGTGGAGGAGTCGGTGCTCGGCTGGCTGGCCGAGACGACCGGCCCGGGCTCACTCGATGGCGACACCACGGTGCTCCACGTTCCCGCGCCGCTGCAGGCCGAGCCCCCGCCCGCGGCGCACCCGGGCACGTTTCGAAATCTCGCGGAGGAGGCCCGCGATGTGCTTCGCGAGTGGCATGCCCGCAACCCTCCTGCCTCTTCCTGACTGAACCACCTGATGCAGATTGTCGCTGGCCGCTTTCGGCACCGCCGCCTCGAAACCAACCCGGGCGACACCACGCGCCCACTGTTGACCCGCGTCAAGGTCTCGCTCTTCGACCGCCTGGAGCGCGAGCTGACCGGCTGCCGGGTCGCCGACATCTGCTCGGGGACCGGGACCATCGGGCTTGAGGCGCTCAGTCGCGGTGCGAAGGGGGTGGTGTTTTTCGAACAGGACTCCCAGGCGTTTGAGCTGTTGCGGCGGAATATCCGCACCCTCGGGGTGCAATCGGAGACCGTCACCTGGCGCACCGATGTGACGAAGTGCTCGTTCCGGCCGAAAGACGCGGACGACTTCCTCCCGTTCGACCTGATCTTTTTCGACCCCCCCTACCGGCACCTCGAAAACATGCGGCCGGGGACCATGCTGTACCGCTCGCTGATCCGGCTGGCGAAACCGGCAATCTCGGCACCGGGGGCGAAACTGCTGGTGCGCTGCGCGACCCAGACGGTGCTGCAACTTCCCCCGGTCTGGACCCTCGGCGAACGGCTCGACTATTCGTCGATGACCATCCACATCTTCGTCAAGACCCCCGGACTGGCCGAGGTGACGGGCGACGACGAATCCGCTGAGGCGGGGGACACACCTGCCAGTGGTGAGCTGGAAGCGACTGGCGACCTGGCCCCATCGAACGAGAGACCGGCACCGAGAGCAGCGGCGGACATGCGCGCCGCAGAGCATGCGGGTGAGCGGGAAGAACCGGAGGCCCAGGGCGAAGACGCCCCGTGATGCGGACGGCTCGCGCGGGAACGCACTGTGGGTCGGCGCCGGGATGAGTCGGGGTCGGAGTGCCAGGGGCGGAGGGGTCGATTCACCGGGGCGCGGGAGTGGTTCCCGCCCAGACTGGTGGCAGCGGGTTGGTGAGTGAGATTCAGACATGCACGTCTTCGATCGGTTTCGGTTGGATGGTCGGCGGCTGTTTATCACGGGGGGAAGCCGGGGGCTGGGACGCGAGATGGCCCTGGCGATTGCCCAGGCGGGGGCCGACGTGGTGCTGGTGGGGCGCGATCAGGAGAGCCTTGCGCGGACGGCGGGAGAGATTGCAGGGCTGGGCCGGCAGGCCGACACGCTGGTCGCCGATGTGGGGCAACCGGCGGAAGCCGAGGCGGCCTGTCGCGAGGCGCTGTCGCGGTGGGGCTGCTTCGACATCCTGATCAACAACGTGGGGGGCCGGCGGATCGACATTCCGACCCAGGACCTCCCGACCGAGAAGTGGCAGGCGATCCTGGATTTGAACCTGACAAGCACGTTCATCTGCACGCGCCTGCTGGGGGGGGCGATGGTGGCACGGGGGCAGGGAGGGCGGGTGATCAACGTGGCGTCGATCTCGGGGCTGGTGGCGAACCGGGGAATCGGGGGACGGAGCTACGAGACCAGCAAGGCGGCGGTGATTGCGTTCACGCGCGCGACTGCCGCGGACTGGGCCCCGCACCGCGTGACCGTGAACGCCATCTGCCCGGGGGGCTTCATGACGGAGCCGAATCAGCGGTGGGCGAGTCAGAACCCGGAGATCATCGATACTTTCAAGAAGCAGATTCCGGCAGGAGAATTCGGGCAACCCGAAGACCTGGGACCGCTCGCGGTCTATCTCGCGTGCGATGCCTCGCGGTATATGACCGGGGCCAGCCTGGTCATCGACGGGGGCTATACGCTGTGGTAAGGAGCGGTCGCTGAGAAACGTTCGCCAAACGTCTCCACCGGGAAGGTCGCAATTGGGGGCGTGCACGTAGCGCCAGCGTTTCCCCGACAAATCGCCCCCCAACCGATCCCTCCCCTCGGGGGAAAGGTGCCCGCAGGGCGGATGAGGGGAGCCGCGCGGTCAACGGCGAATCCCTTCGAGCATCGGTCCAACCAGACGTCTCTTGTTGTTCCCCCGCCCCCGTCGCGGCGATGTTGTTTGTGTTTGGCAGCGCGGCTCGCGCGGGAGAGGGGGGACGGTGACTTGGGTGCGAGGTGCTGGGGTGGCAGAACTCAGTCGAAAGACTGGGTTGTGGACTGGAACGCGTCGCCTGGTTCGCGGTGCAGCAGGAGTTTCAGTTCGGGCATTCCCAGTAACCAGCCGACGACGAGATAGCTGAGCCCCGCCACGCCGACGGGAACCATCAGGCGGATCAACTCGCCGAGAAAGCGGCCCCACCGCCGGGCGTCGGGGAGCAGTTCCGTGCAGAGTCGTTCCCAGTCGGGCTGCTGGCCCTGCATCCATCGGCAGACCAGCAGCATGACCGCGCAGGCGACGACACAGCGGGCGGCGGTGAGGGCCAGAACGCTCCAGTCGAGCCGGCCGAGTCGGGCCTGCAGTCCCCAGGTAAGCAGCCCGGCCTGCAGCATCGCGGCGACCGCCGTGCTGAGGGCCAATCCGCGTTCAGCCAGCACCCAGATGAGGGTGACGTTGAGCACCAGGTTGAGAGCGACCATCAGCATGCCGACCCGCAGGGGGGTGGTGCGATCGCCGAGGGCGTAGAAGCCGCGAAACAGCACCGGGATGGCGCAGTAGGCCCACACGCCGAGGCTGTACCAGGCGATCATGGCGGCAGTGCGGGTGGCATCGGCCTGGTCGAACCGCCCGTGCTGGAGCAGGGCCTGGACAAGATCATCGGCGACCGCCCACATGCCGACACTGGCAGGCAGACCAACCACCAGCACCAGCCGCAGGCTGAGGGAGAGATCATCGCGGAGCCGGTCAAACTCGTGCCGGGCGGCGTGCCGGGCGAAGAGCGGAAAGAGCACCGTGCCCAGCGCGACGCCGAAGACCCCGAGGGGGAACTGGTAGACCCGCTCGGCGAAGTAGAGCGCCGAGACCGAACCCGCCTCGAGCGGGTAGAGAGGCTCGCCGGGGAGGGGCATGTGGCCCGACCCGGTGGGGGGCCTGGAGAAGACCCAGGCGACGAGACTGTCGAGGACCGAGTTGATCTGGGTGATGGAGAGGCCGAAGGTAACCGGGAGAATGGCGCGGCCGATGCCACGGACCTCGTCCCAGACGGCACCCCAGTTGCGATCAAAGCGGAACCCGAGCGCCCGAAGGGCGGGGACCTGGAGGGCCAACTGCAGGCCCCCGGCGACAAGGACCGAGAGGGCGACGACATAAGCCTGAATTGAGGACTGCCCTTTCCAAAGTTTGTGGGCGAGGAGCAGACCGGCCAGCCAGACGACATTGAGAATGACAGGGACAACGGAGGGCCAGCCAAAGCGGTCGCGGGCCTGGAGGACGGCGGAGATCTGGGCCGCGAGGCAGATGAAGACGGCGTAGGGGAGCATGACGGCGGTCAGGCCGAGCAGCAGTTGCCCCTTTCCGCCGGGGGCCGCCTCATGCCACAGGACGGCAAGAAGGAGTTCCCCGAGGAGGACCGCCGCGGAGAGGATGAGCGCCAGCAAGGAGAAAATGGCGCTGGCAAGTTGCCAGGCGTGGGCGGGGCCCTGTGATCCACCGCGTTCGTAAACCCGGGTGAAAGCGGGGAGGAACGTGGTGGCGAGTGCTCCTTCGCCGAAGAGCCGGCGGGAGAGGTTGGGGATGCGGAGGGCGAACGCGAGAGCATCCATCGTCTGGTCGAGACCGAAGACGAGGGCGGTCGCCATGTCGCGGACGGCACCCAGCACCCGGCTGACCATGGTCGAGCCGATGATGACCCGCAGTGCCCGCAGGGGCGAGAACGGGGCCTCAGCCGGGGGGCGGTGCGGAGCGGTGGCGTCGGCGGGGGAAGGGGGTGACGCCAGGGGCTGAGGGGGGGCGTCGGCAGCGAGGGGTGCGCGAGGCGGCAGCGGGGCAGACCCAGGCTGTGGGGTGGCGGAGGGATTCCCGGGGGGAATGCCAGCCTCGGAACGATCGACCATCAGCGTACAGCCCGAGTCCTCCGGCGCAACGAACCAAATTCCGAGGCGGTTACTCGGGATTGCGCAAGGTTCGAGGCGGAGCGAACTGGGGTGGACCGTCGCTGGGAGCGTCGAGCCGGGCCCGGTTCAGATTCATCAATTCGAGGATTCGCAAAACGTCTGCCATGGGCAGCCCGCTGTCTTGCGCCTCGCAGATCATGTCGAGATTCTCGCGACCGCGCCAGGCCCGCTCGAGCACCCAGGGAAGCAGGCCCCCGTCGCCAGCCGTCCGCAGATCGTTGAGGACCCCGTAGTCTTCATCGGGGAACTCGATCCAGGGGCGAACGCCTGCGAGGTGTTCGAGGCAGGCGGCGCGACAGAAGATGCTCCAGTGGCGGCGGAACCAGTCCCGGATCGCTCGATCACCGAGATCGAAGCCAAACTTCTGGCTTTCGATCCATTTGTGTTTGGCGACTTCCTGCCAACACTCGACGTAGAGACTGGCCGACATAGTGTTCCACCCGGCCGGGCGCACGGCTCAAGAGACACTGCGGTAGGAGAAACGGTGGCCCTGAACCCTCGCCGATGCAACCGGCAAGGGAGGGAGCAACCCCGGCGGAAGCGAGTCCTGCGCTCCCGACAACGGAAGTGTAGCCCACGCCTTCCGCACCCGGCAACCGGGTTTCGACAGTTTCCCGAAAAAGTTCGCCCGAGGAGGGCGGACTCAGCGCGGGGGTCGGTCCTGGGGACCAGAGGGGGGACCAAACCGGGGACCGGTGTGGGGGTTGGGCGGGTGGCATCTCAGCCAGGGAGTAGCCCTCAGCAATCAGCCGAGTGGCAGATCAGAGAACCAGTGCTTTGCGCGCTGCGGAGGGCGGAACCACTGATCCGGTTTTCGGCACGCTTTGCGTCAGCACGCCGCGTGTTTCATTCCGCGTGTGGGGCGTTGATCGCCCCCACCAGATCAATGCGGGTTGCGAGAACTGCGATCTGGCGAAGTCGGCGAAGAGCCGATTGGTTGGTTCTTTCAAGTCGCGGTGCTGTGGTTTGACCGCGGTGGTTTGACCAAGGTGGAACTGAAACCGCCGGCGGAAGAATCTCTTCCGCCGGCGGTGCGTGGGTCGCGGTTTTCCCTCGGTCGCGCGTCACACACCCGAGCCTGGGTGTGCCGGGGTTCCATGCCCGCAGAGGCCATGGACCGGAGAGGCCATGGACCGGAACACCAGGCACATCGCCGGGAGGCCACCGGCCCGTGACGCAAGCCGGGCGTGCGGGCCGACGTTCCAGCGCGGATCGTTACGGGCGGGGTTGTGCCGCGGACTGTTGGGGACCGGAGTTACTTGTTGTTGATGGTCACACCGGGGAAGTCGTCGGTGCGGAACGGGGTGAGGGGCAAGCCGGCGCCGTTGAAGAGGTTGACGACCGGATTATCGGCCCACCCGTAGCGGACGGCGATCGGGTCGGCGACACCGTCGGCCTGGACCTCGATCTTGTTGTCCTTCACGAGGGCGGCCTTCGCGGGGACCCACTTCTTGTCGGGTCCGCAGACGATGAACCCACGGGGCTCATTCACGTCGAACGGGCGCCAGCCCCCGTCGAGATGGTCGAAGGTGAGGACGATCTTGTTCCCCTGCTTTTCCATCGACTTGTACTGGGGGCTGTGGTGAGGGATCTGGACCTTATAGTCCTTCGCCAGGGCCCAGCGGGCCAGGCGGCGGCCGACGTCGACCTTGTTCTTGGGGTGAATGTCTTTCCCCTCGCCAATGTCGATGATGACCGCTTCCCCGGTGTTCGGGAGGCGGGACATGGTCATGGTCTGGGCCTCGCGGAGTTCGGCCCAGTCACTGTCGAACTGGTTGGGATTCTCTCCCTTAAAGTCGGCCAGCTGCACCCAGTAGAACGGGAAGTCTCCCTGGGCCCATTCCTTGCGCCAGCTGTCGATCATCAGCGGGAAGAGGTCGCGGTACTGGTAGGCGCGGCCGGCGTTCGATTCGCCCTGGTACCAGATGGCCCCCTTGATTCCGTACCCGAGGTGCGACTTCAGCACGCCGTTGTAGATGTTGCCCGGGCGCGAGTTGCCCCCCATGTTGCCGCGCATGCCGCCCAGCTGCTTCTTCTGCTCTTCGGTCAGATCCTTCTCCTTGGCAAGCAGCTCGTTGTAGACCTTCTCCATACCGACCCAGCGCTCCATCAGCGGCTTGTACTTTTCGTCTTTCGCGAGCACATCGCGGGCGATCCACGCCTCGCACGCCGAGCCCCCCCAGGCGTTGTTGATCATGCCGACCGGGACGTCGAGCGTGAGGTGCAACTGGCGGGCGAAGAAGAAGCCGACCGCCGACCAGTTCCCGATCTTGTCGGGAGCGCAGACTTCCCACTTGCGGTCGTGCGACCAGATTGGCTCCTGGGTGCCGACCTGGGGGAAGTTGATCATGCGGATCTTGGGGAACTTGGCGGCAAGCCGCTCGAGATCGGGATCGTTCGAGGCATTGACCGACCACTGCATGTTCGACTGGCCCGAGCAGACCCAGACTTCGCCAACCAGCACATCGTCAATGACAAGGTTGTTGACCTTGAGCTGGTGGGGCCCCCCGACGGGGAGGGGCTCGAGGAAGACCGACCAGCTGCCATCAGCGGCCCCCTTGGCCTTGTGGGTCTGTCCGCCGATGGAGACGGTCACCTCTTCGTCGGGTGCCGCCTTGCCCCACACCTTGTTCTTCTGCCCCTGCTGCAGAACCATGTGGTCAGTGAAGATGTTGGGCAGTTTGACCTCGGCCTGGGCTGCGGTTGCCAGGCTCAACAAGGCCGCGACGGCCACCGTCGCGCGCTTCCAAAACACTCTGCTCAGGCTCTGCATCGGAGGAGGTTCCTTGAGGTTGTCCCGGGGAGAAACAGACTGCGGGACTCAGTCGCCACCACCCACGTGCGCCACACACACCCGGCGCCGTCGGCGACAGCCGCGAAAAAAACAGACACCAACCACCACACATCACGGGCGCCGCACGCCATTGGGCCCGCCGCACTGTGAAACTGGCCCCCCCTGCTCTTTCCCTGCGGCCTCGCTGGAGTCGGCCGGCGGGAGATTACTTTTCTATCTTCTTCAACCCCGCCGCCTGGGCGGCTGGCAGGGGATCTTCGAACGGGAGCGACTTGAGAAACTCGACGAGGTCGGCAATCTGCGCTGCCGAGAGCTGGCTCGTGCGACCATGCTCATCCTTGGGGTTCGCCGTGGTGAGCACCTCGGTGAGTGTCGCCGCCTGCCCATGATGCAGGTACGGGGCCGAGCGGTAGATGCCCAGCAGGCTGGGGGTGTCGTACTTCGGACCGAGCTTTTCCCCGGGATCGGACCGACCCGTGCCGACGTCGTGCAGCCGAAATGGCCGCTCGGGACGGGAATCGGTGTAGAACGGACCGGAATGACACTCGGCACACTTCGTCTCGGCCGAGAGGAACAGCGCCTGCCCGCGGCGGGCCGCCTCGCTGAGCCCGGTCTTGGCATGTGGGCTGAGGGGGAACTCATGCGAGTTGGAATAGACCGCGAGGGCATCGAGCGCCTCGGACCGCCCCGAGTTGGGTTCGCCCAAAGATTCGTGCACCTTGCCCCGCAACAGGCCCCGTCCCTGCATGAGCGGGCCACGGACGGTGTGCTCGAAATCCTGGACTTCGTCGCGGTCGGCCGACCAGTGGATGGGGTGGGTGTACGCCATGCCGAACAGGGTCATGGTGTTTCGCAGCCCCTCGGGATTGTGCCATGTCCGACCGTCGGGGTCCCCGTCGGGGTGACAGCTCGAGCAACTGATCCACCGCCGGCCCACCATCGGTTCGAGCGCGGTGTAGAACAGCCGCTTGCCTTCCAGCTGCTCGGCGGTCAGGGGGGATTTGCACACGGCGATCTGCGCCACCCGCTCGTAATTCTGCGTGTTGTAGACCCACAGGTCGAAGTCGAGCGCGTTGTAGACGTAGCACTCGGTCCCGTCGGGAGAGAACCGCACGGCACGGGGGTTGTGACCCAGCCGAAGCACACCCCGAAACGACAGTTCGCGGTAGTTGTCGTCGAGCACCTGCGAGACGAAGGCGTCGTCGGTCCCGGCAAAGACCGTCACCATCTGCTCTCCGTCGGGAGAGATGGCGGTTTCCCAGGGATTCGCCACCACGAACGCCCCCACGAAGGAATCCATGGGGAGGGTTTTGCGGCGGGGTTCTTCGCCCGCGGGGAGATCGATGACCGACACATACGGCAACACCGACCCCTCCCCCTGGTGGACGGTGACCCGTGAGCGGATGTGAGGGACATACGCCTTCCCGCGGGTGGGGTGGAGCACGAGTTGCCGGGCCAGGTTCTCGCTCGCCGGGCCCTGCCAGCGATCGCAGACCTGGCCCGCCTCGAGGTCGATCGCGACGACGGCGGAGGTAAGGTACTCGGTCACGTACAGGCGGTTGGTCGATTCGGAGAGGGCGAGCCCCCGGCACATCGCACCGGCGGGGAGCCGACGAAGCACCTTGCGGGTCGCCACATCGATCTCGGCGACTTCGCCCGGGTACTCCTCGGTGACCCAGAGGCGGGTTCCCGCGCGGTTCGAGACGACACCGTAGGGCTCGTCGAAGAGCGGAACCGACCCCAATTCGGCACCGCTGTCGGCGTCGAGGAGGGCGAGGCGGTCGTCGGCGTAGACCGCCACCGCCAGTTGATGAGTGTCCCCGATGAAGCTGACCCCCTCGGGCTTGTGACCGACCGGCAGTTCGCGGAGGACCTGGCGGGTCTCGCGGTCGATGACGGAGACAGTGCCGTTGTCGCGATTGGAGCAGGCGATGAGCCGGCCATCGGCGGAGATGTCGAGCAGGCTGTTGGAAGAGCCCGCCAGCAGCGGGGCGGAGCACCAGGCACCGCCACACGCGCCAGCCGCGACTACGGTGATCACCGCCAATCCGAACCGGACCAGACTTCGCATCTTTGGCCTCGCTGTTGTGATGATCCCTGGGCTGCCTGCCCAACCGCTGCCAATCTGAACTGTGCTCAACTAACCATTCCCGGGGTGCCCCGAGGGGGCTGGGTCGCCAGTCGCTTCGCCAGTCGCTGCTCCCCAGTCGCTGCTCCCCAGTCGCTGCTCCCCAGTCGCTGCTCCCCAGTCGCTGCTCCCCAGTCGCTGCTCCCCAGTCACTTCGCGGGGAGGTGTCTGTTCAGGCCAGTGCCCGGCATGAATCACGTCATTCACCGGGCTCGCCACGGGAACGGGCGGAGGGGTTCGCCTCCCGGGTGGGAAGCACGCTGCCCGCGCCGCTGTTGGCGGTGGCTGTGGCTGCCGCTGCCGGAGCGGAGTCCGTGCCGGGGGCCGAAGGGGCTGGTGTGGCTTCGTCCTGGGAGGGGAAGGGAAGCGGGAGGGCGATTTCCTGCAGTTCCCGCCAGATGCGGGTGACCAGGCTGGGCAAACCCCGACCGGTAACCGCCGAGATCACTTCGACCTCGGTTCCCACCTGTTCGCCCAACTGGCGGGCGACGTCGGCTGAGCCCGGGAGTTCGCCTTTCGACACCACCACAATCTCGCGGCGTTCGGCGAGACCGGGATCGTACAGCCGGATTTCTTCGCGGATCTGCTGGTAGTTGGCCAGCGGGTCGGTCCCATCGAGGGGGAGGGGTTCGACCAGGTGGACGAGGAGGCGGGTGCGTTCGACGTGCTTGAGAAACTCGTGGCCGAGTCCCGCCCCGGCGTGGGCCCCTTCGATGAGGCCGGGGATGTCGGCCATGGCGAAGGCCTGCTCGTCCCCGACGGTCACCATGCCCAGGTTGGGGTACTTGGTGGTGAAGGGGTAGTCGG
>CAIUHT010000125.1 GCA_903898975.1 uncultured Planctomycetaceae bacterium | reverse complement strand
ACGGGGGCCGGGTCGACCCCCCGGCCACCCAGCAGTGCCAGCCCGGGAACCAGCAGGCCGAGCGCCGGGAGGACCAGCAGCGTCCCCCACAGCATCATGATGCCAAAGCTGGCCACGGGCTGAATGTGGCTGGAGAGCTGGGCGCCAAACCCGGCCGCGGTGGTGGCGCAGGTCCAGAAGATGGCGGGGGCCAGTTGCTGGAGGGCCAGGCCGAGAGCCTGGGCGGGGGTGCGTCCGGCTCGCAGTTCCTGGAACCGCACCACGATGTGCACGACCGTGGCGACCCCCACGATGGTGACCAGCGAGGTGAGCATCGAGCTGACCATGCTGAGGCGATAGCCGAGGGCGGCGAGGGTGCCCCGGGTCCAGACGATGGTGGCCCACACAACCAGCACGGGAATGAGCGTCCAGCGGAGATTGCGGAACAGGCCGAAGATCACCACCAGCAGCAGCAGCGCCGACCACCAGCCGAGCCGGGCTCCGTCTTCCTCGACATACCGGAACATGTCGTGGACCTGCACGGGCTCGCCCACGACGAAGGTTTCGAGCTGGGTCGAGGCGGTGAATTCGGCGGCGACCTCGCGGACCTGCCGGATGGTTTCGCCCCGGGAGACCGGGCTGCCGCCGGCGGGGAGCAGGCGGAGCACCACGGCGGTGGTCTGGTTGTCGGGGCCGAGGCAGATGCCGCGGGCCAGTTCGCGGACGCGGCGTTCGAGCGCCTGCAGGCGGGGCATGCGGCGGAGCGCCTGGGCCCGGCGGAGGAGCGACGCCATCTCCTGGGTTTCGCGGGGGTCGATCCCGGCGATGCGGTGGTTGAGTTGTTCGGCGAGTTGGGCGACGAGGGCCAGGCGGTCGTCGCGGAATTCGTCGGAATCCGGCAGGTAGAGCTGGGGGTCGCGGTAGCAGACGAGGATGAGTTCGTCCCCCCCGAAGAGCTGTTTGCTGTCGAGGTAGTCGGTGAGGCGGGTGTTGGCCTCGGAGTAGAGCGCCTCGATCGACTGATCGAAGGCGAGCCGTTGGGATGGGGGGAGCGCGACCAGGAACGCGATTCCCGCGAGCACGAGCGCCAGGATGCGGTGCCCGATCAGCCAGTCGATCAGACGGTGCAGCATGGAGTGGGCGGGGGCTAGGGAAGGGCGGGGAACAGGTGGGAACCGAGGGAATGCCGGTTGATCTGTGGAAGAACCGGCCCAGCCGGGGGAAGTTCGGGCCAGTCGAGGGAGAGTCTAGGCCGGGGGCGGGGAATTGTCATTGGGGGACAGGCCTTGGGTGGCGGGTGGAGCTTGCGGCGGTGAGTGGATTGAGCCGGGGGCGGTGGACAGGAACCGCTGTGACCGGGGCCAGGGGAGGACTGCGACGAGAGGCGTGAGTGGACGATGTGTGAGCGAGGCGGAAGTGGGCAGTGAGTGGGGCTGAGGTTGGGTCAGCGCGTCGAGGCGATGTGTGAGATGGCCCAGCTGGGCGGAGGTTGGGCTGGCCAGCAGGGGGACTGGCGGTTTTTGAGTGGTTGGGCCCGCTGGAGCGCGGTGAGCGACGGAGGGGGATGGTCAGGCGGGGGGTGGGCAGTGACCAGGGTTGGGGGCGGGGGTGGAGGTCCACTGGGGTCGAGGAGTGGGCAGAAAACTTCCAAGGGGAGGGGGCGGTGAGTGGACTTTTGTTGGGAAGTTGCTTGATTTTCGCACAGTCAGGCAGTATTTAACGCGTTCTCAGAACGCGGTTAGACCGATTCGAAAGGGGGGCAGGGATAGTTATGACCTGCGCCGGCGGCGAGTCGGATGGCACGCGTGCCATCGACAGGTGTCGGTGGTCCACCGCTCCCCTCGTGGTCTTAAAAGCTCAAATAGCTTTGAGCGCGAGGAGCGGCGCGGCTTGCAGAGCGGCACACGGTTCTGGTCGCGAATGGTGCAGTGTGTGCAGGGGAGCTGTTTCGATGCCGGTCGGTACGATTAAGAAACTGGTCCAGGATAAGGGATTCGGGTTTATCTCGCAGCCTCAGGGGGATGATGTGTTTTTCCATCATTCGGCTGTTGAGAACCGCGGATTCGAGGATTTGCAGGTCGGGCAAAGTGTCGAATTCCAAATCGACTCGACCCCCAACCCCAAGCAAAAGGGACCTCGCGCGAAGTCGGTCAGTCCTCGCTGATTGACCCACTTCAGGCCGCTCCGTACGGGACACCACCTTGCTTGAGAGCCGATCTTCGAACGAAGATCGGGACCGCCAGCGGGGGTTGGAACGGCAGCCTCGGACCGAGGCCGCCACCCACCCAGTTGCCTCGCTCGCTGTCGCGATCGGTTGATTGAGGGCTGTGTATACGTCGGGCCGCAATTCAGGGCCGGGAAGGATCGTCCTTCCCGGCCCTGTGCTTTGAATGTCCCCCAGCCCCAGGACAGCCCACTCCCCCGCAGGCTGCCCCCGCTTGACACTGGGTGTCCCTGTCTGAAAGGGGGTGCGTTTGCCGCCACAGCGACAGGGCACTCACGGAACAGGGCACTCATGGGATGGGCCGCGGGCCAGCGCGCGCTCAGCGGGGCTAGCGCTCTAACCGAGCACCAGGCTGGGGCGTGTAGAGGGGGCGTGTGGCGGGGGACCGACCGGTCCGATAGACTCCCCACGACGGCCCCGCTTGCCCTCCCGTGTTCGGGAGCGGGCGAGTGCCCAGCCCCGCCGGGGAGTTCGCGTGATGCCCACGTGGTCTGACGATCCGTTCGCCCCCCCCACCCAGGTTCGCCACCAGTTGCTGCTGTTCCTCGGGTCGCTGTCGTTCGTGCTGTATCTCGACCGCGTCTGCCTCGGCCAGGCGCTCAAGCCCATCTCCGAGGAACTGCAGATCTCCGAGACCGGGATGGGCTGGATCCTCGGGGCCTTCACCCTCGCCTATGGCCTGTTCGAAGTTCCCACGGGGCATTGGGGCGACCGCTTTGGCTCCCGCCGGGTGCTCACCCGGATTGTGCTGTGGTGGTCAACCTTCACCATCCTCACGGGCCTTGTCCCGGCGTTTTCGCTCCCCCTCCCCATTCAGCCGTTCGCGTCGCGTGCCGTGCTGGCGTTCGACAGTTTCGTGCTGCTGTTCGTGGTGCGGTTTCTCTTCGGTGCGGGTGAAGCCGGGGCATTGCCAAACGTGGCCCGCGTGGTCTCGCGATGGTTCCCGCAGTCGGAACGCCCACTGGCCCAGGCGGTGGTCCTGACGAGCATGCTGCTGGGGGGGGCGGCGGCCCCGGTCCTGGCTGGGTTCCTGATTGAAAAATATGGCTGGCGCGTCGCCTTCGGCCTGTTTGGACTGGTCGGTGTGGCGTGGGCGTGGGCGTTCTCCGCCTGGTTTCGCGACGATCCCGCCGACCATCCCGCCGTCAACGCCGCCGAGCGGGCCCTGATTCTGCAGGGCCGCGAAGCCCCGGGCGGGGCCCGGGCCACCCATTCCATTCCGTGGCAATTCGTGCTCTCGAGCCGGAATGTCTGGCTGCTGGGCGCGATCATGTCGTGTGGGGCCTCGTGCTCGTACTTCTACATGGGCTGGTATCCCTCGTACCTGCAAAAGGGGCGGGGGGTCTCGGCGGAAGACTCGAAATGGCTCGCCAGCCTGGTGATGGTGGGAGGGGCCACGGGAGCCCTGCTGGGGAGCGTGCTGGGCGGAATCGTCGATCGCTGGCAGTACGACAACCGCTGGAAACGCTGCCTGACCGGGTTTGGCCTGTTCGCCTCGGCGGCCATCTGCCTGACCGGCAGCCTGTACTGCGAGTCGCCCCGCAACTCGACCCTGCTGGTCGCCCTCGCGTTCTGCTTCGCCCAGGCCCAGCAGCCCACCTGGTGGACGGT
>CAIUHT010000124.1 GCA_903898975.1 uncultured Planctomycetaceae bacterium | reverse complement strand
CGTTCCCGAAGAACCTGGGGGAGATTATCAAGCGCTACGACAAGGTCCTGATTCCGGAGCTGAATGTCGGGCAGTTGCGATTGCTGATTCGCGGGACGTACCTCGCCGACGCGGTGGGTCTGAACAAGATCCAGGGCAAGCCGTTCCTCGTCTCCGAGATCGTCCGCAAGATCGACGAACTGCTCGGCACCTGATTTCCCCTTTCTTTCCCGTCTTTCACACACAAGCGATTCCATGTCTGCACTGCCTGTTCTGACAGCGAAAGACTTTGCCAGCGACCAGGAGATTCGGTGGTGCCCGCGCTGCGGGGACTACTCGATCCTGGCACAGGTCAAGAAGGTTCTGCCCACCCTGGGAATTCCCAAGGAAAAGTTCGTGTTCGTGTCGGGGATTGGCTGCTCCAGCCGGTTCCCCTACTACGTGGACACGTACGGGTTCCACAGCATTCACGGTCGCGCCCCCGCGGTGGCGACCGGAATCAAGACGGCCCGGCCTGACCTGCAGGTCTGGGTGATCACCGGTGACGGCGACGCGCTGTCGATCGGTGGCAACCACCTGATGCACATGCTGCGTCGCAACGTCGATCTCAAGGTCATCCTGTTCAACAATCAGATCTACGGTCTGACCAAGGGACAGTACTCCCCCACCAGCCCGGTGGGTTCGAAGACCAAGAGCACGCCGTTCGGCTCGGTCGACCACCCCCTGTCGCCCCTGTGCTACGCGATTGGGTCGGAAGCGACCTTCGTCGCCCGCTCGGTCGACGTCGACATCAAGCACCTGACGATGGTTCTCGAGCGGGCCGCGGCCCACAAGGGAACCGCCTTCGTCGAGGTGTACCAGGACTGCAACGTGTTCAACCACGATGCCTTCCTGTACGCCACCGATCGGAACGTCAAGGGGGACCATATCCTGTACCTCGAGCACGGCAAGCCGCTGGTGTTCGGGCAGACGGTCAAGAAGGGGATCCGCCTGAATGGGGCGATTCCCGAAGTGGTCGAGCTGGGCAAGGGAATCTCGGAAGACGACCTGCTCTTCCACGACGAGAAGACCAGCGACCCCAGCCTCGCCTTCCTGCTGTCGCGGTTCAAGCACCCGGAATTCCCCGAGCCGATGGGAATCTTCCGGCAGGTCGAGTCTTCGACCTACGACGAAGAAGTGAATCGCCAGGTGGCTGCCGAGACGGCGAAGCGGGGTGTCGGCGACCTCGACAAGCTGTTCAACAGTGGCGACACCTGGGTGGTGGAGTAAGCTTCCCGGTGATCTGAACAACAGCAGGGGTGGTCCACCAGTGGGGCCACCCCTGTTGCGTTTTCCCCGGGCCGAAATGACAAGGATGTCCCGGCATGGCCTCACTTTCCCCCCGCTCGGTGCTGCTGCTGGGCGATCTGCACGCGGCTGAGTTTGGTGCAGTCATCGCCCTGCTGCGCGGTGCCGTCAGCCATCGTCGCCTGTGGGAATGCGAGCGGTTCGCCGACTTCGAGGCACGAGTCGCCGAGCGATCGGCCCGGATTGAACTGGTGGTGGTCTGCCAGGGCTGGAGCGACCAGTTCTCGCGCCCGCAGGTGCATGCCCTGCTCTCTTCGCAGCCGCTGGCACGCGTGGTCTGCTGCCACGGCGCGTGGTGTGAATCGGATGGGCGCACGCGTGACCTCTGGCCACTGGCGGTGCGGCTGCCGGTCGACGAGGCGGCGCGATGCATCGCCGAAATCCTGGCGGAGTGGGCCCGGGAAGATCGAGCGGCCCCCCAGGGCGGCCCCTGGCCCGACGAATCATCCCTTTCGCCCCTGGCGACTCCGGCAGAGGCGCTGCTTGAGGCCGAAGATCGAACCGCGTTGCCACCCGCGTGGGGGCCCGCAGCACACGTCTCCTCCAGGGAGCCGCGTGCCGAGGCGCTGGGAGCGCGGCTTCCGCTGACCGCCTCCCGCGCGGAGATCTTTGCACAGCGTTTTCCCCCGCTGAGATCCGCGCACAGCGGGAATTGTGAAGTCGCTGAGGAAGCCGCAGATGGCGCCCGGTTTCCACCGGCCGACTTCGCATCGACGTTGAGAAACGGTTCCGCTGCAAGCGGACGGGCCGGGCGGGTGCTGGTGGATTCGCCCGATCGCCCCCTGCGGGAGATGCTGACCTGCGGCTTGCGATCGCAGGGCTGGGAGTCCCTTGCGAGCGAACACGAGGGGCCGGAACTGGTGGTCTTTGACGCCGATCCGTGGGGGCCAGAGCGGCGACAACGCCTGGGCGAACTGCTGCGTTCGGTTCCCGAGGCCGCCGTGGTCTGGCTCACGGGGAGCCCCTGGGAGTCTCGGGAGGGACTTCCGTGTCGGCCGGACCGGGTGCTGACCTGGAGCAAACTCGCGCCGCTGGGGGCCTTCACCGAGGCGTGCTGGCGGGCGTGCCACGCCGGTCGAACCAGCACCGCCAAACCCTTGGAGCGGTAGGCGCGAGACCCAGCCAGCGTCGCCCGGTCCAGGCTGGGTGGCTGCTTCGCGGAGAGCGCGACTTCAGCGGCCGATTGCCAAGAGCGAGTGCGAGGGGCCTGGCAGCGTCGAGCCGGGGTGCGGTTAGAGAATCTCGGTGATCACGCGGCCGCGGCTGATGGGGAACGGTCGGCCGAGAGAGTCGGTCACTTCCGACGTCGGTTCGATTCCCAACAGGTGATACAGGGTGGCGGTGAGATCGGCGGGATGAACCAGCCCCTCGGCAGGCTGGGCGCCATCACGATCGGAGGCCCCATGCACGCGTCCTCCCTGCACGCCCCCACCAGCGGCGACAATCGAAAAGACCGAGCCCCAATGATCGCGGCCGGCGCGACCGTTGAACCGCGGGGTGCGCCCGAACTCGGTCAGGCAGAGCACCAGCGTTTCGTCGAGTCGCCCGCGTTCTTCGAGATCGGTCAGCAGGCCGGCGAGGGCCCGGTCGGCAGGACCGGCGAGCACGTTCCGCAGCCGGTTGGTCTCATCGGTGTGACTGTCCCAGCACGGATTGTCGCTGGGCTCGTCGGGGCCGCGATACCAATTGACCTGCACCAGCCGGACTCCCGCCTCGACGAACCGGCGGGCGAGCAGCACCGAGTTGCCGAACGG
This sequence comes from uncultured Planctomycetaceae bacterium, assembly GCA_903898975.1. Taxonomy (GTDB): domain Bacteria; phylum Planctomycetota; class Planctomycetia; order Planctomycetales; family Planctomycetaceae; genus UBA10511. Next base: position 948 of record CAIUHT010000124.1, on the reverse strand, counting down.
GGTGCGTCCGTAGCGGTCGCGGAGAGCGGCAGGTTCGCGGGAGAGGTCGGCCGCCTCGCGGGCTCGGGGCTCGGTCAGCAGATCGAGCGCCTGCAGTTGCCGCTGGCCGTATGCCTCCCAGCGGGAACCGTGCCCCTCCTGCCTGAGCCGGGTTTCGAACTCGGCCAGGAGTTGCCGACGGGCCAGCAGGCGGGGATGCGCGACATCGTGGGTGGAAGAGAAGGTGACCCCGGCCCAGTCGGGAGTGACCGGCTGGCAGCGGAGCAGCCAGGGATCCGAGGCGCGGCCCAGGAACCCGGCGTCCTGCCCGGGCCAGGTCGACTGGTCGGTGTTGAAGATGTGGTGCGGCAGCCTGACAGCGGCGGGCAGCAGGCTGCTCCCGGGGGAGAGGTGCTGAACGATGGCGGCGGAGGCGGGCCAATCGTTGGGGGCCCCCGGCTGGGCGTTTTCGGCGTTGAGGGGAACGTGCGGGACCCCGGTGAGCATGGCGTAACCGCTCGACGAGTGGGCGTTGTCGCCGGTCGAGACAGCCCGCAGAATCGCCAGCCGGTCGGCTACCTGCGCCGTGCAGGGAAACAACTCGCCCACCTGCAGGCCGGGGACACTGGTCGAGATGGGGCCGAACTGGCCGCGAATCTCGGCGATCGCCCCGGGCTTGGGATCCCAGGTGGAGTGCTGCGGAGCACCGCCCATCAGAAAGAGCACCACGCACGATTTGGCGCGGCCAAAGCCGACGGCGTCGGCCCCCGCGCGGCGTTCGGCGGCCCGCGACACAGGCAGACCGGCTCCCCCGGCGAGCAGGCTCCAGCCGCCAATGCTGCCCCACTGCAGCAACTCGCGGCGCTTCCAGCCCGGCCCGGCAGGCGGCGTCCTGGTGGGGAACGGCGGCATGGATGGTCCTGGGATAGAGAGCGGGGAAGCAGAGCGGGCGGTGACGACTTTGGAAGT
>CAIUHT010000123.1 GCA_903898975.1 uncultured Planctomycetaceae bacterium | reverse complement strand
GTCGTTTCAAACGCCAGGCTGCAGACCAGAAACAGGGCCGTCCCCAGCACATCGTGCCAGAAGATCAGTTTCCCGGGCTCGACCGACTGCACGGCATGGCGGGTGTAGACGATCTTGATGCCGAGGATCAAGCCGCTGACCAGCAGGATCAGGTCGCCCCCCAGCGTCGCGGGATCGCGTTCTTTGCCCCCCGTGCCCGCGTCACCGAGCAGCACGGCGAGGCTTGAGATTCCCGCCAGCCAGAGACCGAACCACTGGCGGCCCGAGAGCCGGGCGGTGCGGGTGACAAACTGCTCAATCGGCCCAACCCAGAACAGGAAGGTGTTGATGAACAGCGACCCGTGCGAGGCGTTGCTGTGGGCGACCCCCACGTTGAACGTGACGATCTGCACGAAGAGCATGAGGCTCGCGATGACAATTGGGGTCCATTGCCCGCGACGGACGCGGAGGGTCGTCCCTTCGAAGCGGACCCAGGCCAGCATGAAGATTGCGGCGAGGCCGAACCGGACCGCGGCGACCAGCACCGGGGGGAGGGTGTCGGTGGTGAAGCGGATGGCGGTGGGGGTTCCTCCCCAGAGTGACGAGGTGAGCATCGCCAGGGCGGCGGTCGCGAAGCCCAGGGGCTCGGCGCCGGGCGGCGTCGCAGCGGGTTGCGCCGTGACGGGTGCCTGTGAGCCGGGTGCCGCCGGGGTGGGTGGCGGGACCGCTGGTTGGCTCGCGGCGGGGGACGACGAGGGCGGGGTGCGCCGATCGGCGGGATCGCCCGCGGTCATTCCTCGTCCATTTCGAATTCGCTGCGGAATTCGTTGAAGTGGATGTATTCCCAGTGCCGGTACAGCGGGGAGCGATTCACGAGGGTGTCGCGGGGCCCGATGGCGGCCAATCGCCCGCGGTGCAGGAACAAGATCTCCTCACAACGCCGGAGCGTGCTGAGGCGATGGGGCAGGAAGATCACGGTGCGGCCCTGGGCCAGTCGCTGGTAGGCTTCTTCGAGGGCCGCCCTGGTTTCTTCTTCAAATGGGCCGGAGGGCTCTTCGATCAGGAGGAGTGCCGGGTTCGCGAGCAGGGCCCGCGTCAGCCCCAACTGGAATTCGACGGCAGCGGGGAGCGTTTCCCCCTGCTCGCCCACAACGGTCTCGTAACCCTGGGGCAGCCGCTGGACCGACTCGTGGAGGTGCATGCGGCGAGCCGCGTCGATCACGCTGTCGTCGGTCACGGCCGGATGGATGCGGAGGTTTTCGAGAATGGTCCCCGAGATGACTTGGCTGCCCAACCCGACCAGCACGACATCGGAGCGGAGCGAGTCGAGCGTGCCGCGGGCGATGTCTTCGCCATCGATCAGGATGCGACCCGATTGCGGGGCGATGAAGCGCGGGAGCAGGCTGGCGATCGCCTTGGCCTGCAGGGGGTCGGTGGAGACCAACCCGACAATTCGCCCAGCGGGGATCTTGGCCCGGAACTGATCGAGCAGCGGGGTGGAGGAACCGGGCGGGGTGTAAGAGACCTCTTCGAACGTCAACATCCGCGACAGGGGGTTGAGCACGCGGGCCCCGACCGGCTGACCCACTTCGGGGAGGCGGGCGAGGTATTGCTGCACCGCCTGGGCGCCTGCCTCGGCCGGGGCCAGGGTGACCTGTGCTTGAGCCAGGGCCCGCAGCGGGGGGAAGGCGAGCAGGAATCCACCCAGCACTGCCAGGCCCCAACCCAACGAGAGGGCGTGGGGGGGCAGCAGGATGCGCCAGCCCAGGAAGAGCACCACAAACGCGGTGACCGCCGCGATCAGCAGGCGGACGAAGCGTCGACCCAGGGCCCCCTGCCTGAGTGATTCGAACTCGGTCCGCTGGAGCCGATCGAGGGCGGCATCGAACTGGCGGTTCTCGAGCGTCTCGAGCCGGTAGCCGCGGACGAGGCGGGTTTTTGTGAGGCTTTCCGCCAGCAGCCGGACCTCCCGGTCGCTCCGCTCCCACGAGACCTGATCTTCCTGGCGGGCGCGGGCTTCGTGACGTTCGACCAGCCACCACAGGAGCAGCAGGGGGACGACGCAGACCAGGGTGAGACTGGGATCGATCAGCAACAGGGTGAGGGCGACGAGGACGAGGCGCGGGAGGTCGCGGCCACGGAGTGAGAGCCAGCTGACCACACCCTGGGCGACCATGTCGACGGAGGTGGTGAACAACTCAACCGCCTGGCGGCCTTGCGACCCATCGAGGTCGGAGGGGCCAAGGCGATTGGCCTGACGGTGGATGCTCTGCCGGAGTTTCCCGGCCACACGGACCGCCGCGGTGTTCCAGGCATTGCGGGCTCGCCAGGCGCAGCCACTGCGGATCCAGGCCAGCAGGGCACCGACGGCGACAAGCCAGCCGAGGGTGGAAAGATTGGTGCGGCCCGCGGTGGGAATTCCGAGGGCGTTCGCCAGGAACTGCCAGATGCGGGGCCCGTGCGGGAGCGTGGAACCGAGGCCGGTCTCTTCAAGGACGAGATGGGTCTGGCCGGGGGGGAGCTCGGCGGGCCCGCCCCAGTCCCGCAGTTGGGGACCGCTGAGGGGACCCGCGGCCTGCGTCCACTCGGCGACCGTGGCGACAACGCGCCCGCGGTGGGCGAGAAAATCGGCCAGCAACCCCAGCAAGAGCAGCAGCAGGCAGACGCAGACGGAACTGGCCACAGACCACAGCAGGCCCCGCAATCCAGGGCCCCCCAGGAGGGACCGCCGGGGGTAGACCCGTTCGAAGGCGGTGGGTTCAGGGGAGGGCACAGCGGGGGCGCCTGAGAGGGGGGCCAACGAGACCCCGGGGGGAGAGGTTAGGCCAGGTCGCGGTCTTCAAACAGCAGGAAGGAGCCGAGGATCAGGGCGAGCACATAGGCTGCGGTATAAATCGCGGCGAGCCCGACGTATTGGTTGGGGATGGCGCCATCGGCCATGAGCTTGGCTTCGACGTTGAAGACCCCGACCGCCGGGAGAAAGATGGCGATCAGCTTGGCGACGAAGCCGACCAGCTCGAGCCGGCCCAAGGTGGCGCTGACCAGCACCTCCTGGAGATGCCCGACGAGGAAGATGGCGAGGCAGGCCACGAGGTTGACCACCATGGGAACGCGGGTGGAGAGCATGACGGAGACCGCGGACATGATCATGATCTCCATGAGGGAGAGCACGATCGCCGGGAACATGCGGAGCAGTTCGGTGGTGGCGACGATGCTGTTGACATCATCGCGGGTCGCCTCGCGGGCGTCGTAGAAGACCTTGTAGAGGATGAGTCCGCCGAAGGCGAGAATCACGGGGAGGCAGAGGAGCAGCACCGCGGTTTGAATGCCGAGGAACTTTCCGACGATGAACTGCCGGCGGGTGATGGGCTTCGAGAGCATGGTCATGGCGGTCTTCCCCTCGATTTCGTCGGCGATGCTGGTGCTCGACGACCAGACGGCGAGGAACATTCCGCAGACCTTGAGCGTGGCGAGACCGCAGACCACCATCATCTTCAGGTCTTCCCCGAAGGAGAAGAAGGGGACGTAGGTGTTGACCACCAGCAGCACGAGGGCCACCACCAGCAGGATGGAAAAGATGGGCTGGCGGACCGACTCCTTGGTGGTGGCGCGGGCGATGACCCCCGTGCGGGTGCCGTACAGGACGGCGAGCAACCCGACCACGACCGCCAGAATGCCCCCCAGGATGTAGGCGTTGTCCTGGAGCATCGCCAGCATGAGCTGCTTGGGGGTCAGCATGCCCTGGGCCTGGGCCAGGATCGACAGTGGAAACTGCAGCATCTCGTTCCTCGATTCACCCGGGCCCGAACCCCGGCACCCCCAAGCGACCAGACTCTGCGGGGGCCGGCGCGCCCCGTCGGCGAACCCTTCTCAACCCACATCCGAGCCAATCCACACACGTTCATTCTAGAACGTGGCCCCCCTGCTGTACGCCTTGGGAGCCCCACGAGTTGGGCCAGTTCACAGGGTGGACCATTTTTTCTGCCCAATCCCACCCAAAAGACTGTTCAATTGTCTCTTAATCGAGCGTCTTGCCCGCGGCGCCGCGACACTTTTTTGAGGTGTCGCCGGGAGAACGCGGGAAAGACAACACCCCGGTGTTCGGGCAGTGACTCGTCGAGCGAGGGCACCTGGGTCGAACCTGGAACGGGAAGCCCGGCGCGAGGGGGGGGGAGCGGTATGGAGGAAGGAGGAG
>CAIUHT010000122.1 GCA_903898975.1 uncultured Planctomycetaceae bacterium | reverse complement strand
GTCGTCGCGCCTTCCAGCTCGTCGGGATGCAGCCAGAAGATGTGGCTGACCACCTCGCGGGGAATCTCCTGCTCCTCCAGCCGAACTTCGATCTTGAGCCGTTCCGAGTTCAGATCCACCACGCGGCCCCGCATGAAGTCACCCGTCACCGCCCGGACCAACTGCGTCGGCGGACTGGGCCGCTGCATCCGGGGCAACGTCAGCAGCGGGTCTCTCCGTCGCCGCGCGAGCCGAACCTCCTCCGGGTCGGCAGGCAACAGTTCCAGCACCTTGATCCGGTCGTGGGGCACCTGCCGGGCCGAAGTCGTGGGACTCTCGAACTCGACCCCCTGCTCGCCAACCTGCACCTGGGTGCAGGTCAGCACGTCTCCCGTTCGCAGATGCAGCAACGGCTGCCTGGTTCGGTTCTTGGCCTGGGCTCCCCGCTTGCCTTTCATCCCCGGCACCAGCATTCCCACCATCGCCCGGGCCATCCCCCCCAGGTCTCCCGGGTTGTTCGCGGCAGCCTGCTCGGCCGCCTCGCGCCGTTTCTTCGCCAGCTCGGCGGCCGACAGTGGCTCGCGATACACCAGGTGCCCGGTCAGCCCCGACGCCAGCGGCGCGGGGGCGGTCGCCTGGGCCGACTGCCAGTACAGCCCCCCTGCCAGTTCCGAGGCGGGCGTCTCGACCAGCCACCCCTGCAGTTGCAGCCCGGGTCCACGCAGCCAACCGAGCCGGGCCCCTTCCGGGGCCACCACCGGCTTGGCAGCCACGACCGGCGGACGCTGCTCGGAAGCCGGGCCGGGGGCACCAGCCACACTCCGCACCGGCAACAGCGACTTCACCCGCTCGCGGGCCAGCTTGACGACCGCGTCAATTCCGGGAGTTCGCAACTCGATGCTGCTGTCATCAATCCCGGACAGTTCCCCCTGCAGCCGGGTCCCGTCGAAGCCCGCCACAATCACCCCGCCGGTCACCGGGGGGGCGTCTCCCTCGAGCCAGACACTGGTAATGTCGGCCGCCGGAATTCGGCTTGCCCCCTCGGGTGTCGTCACGACCCATTCGCGGGTGGTGGGGTTGTATTCGGTCACCTGACCCGCGAGTTCGCGATCCCCGGCTTTGACCATCTGCCGCGACTCTTTCGACCGCACCTGCGGGAGCGTGCCATCCCACGCCAGCACGCTCAGTCGCTCGAGCCGAAATGTCCCATCGCGATTCAACAGCCGCAGGCGGGGGGACCCGGTCAGCGTCCTGGCGACCCGCATCTCGGCCAGTGGCTGTCCCTCGAGGGTGGTCGCAATGAAATGGGCCTGCTCCAGGTCGACGTACAGCCGCAGTCGGCCCATCTGTCCCGACGTTTCAACCCGCTCGAGCCAGACCAGGTCTTCATTGCCGGGCAGATCGTGCAGCAGCACCAGCGCCTGGTCGAGCAGGGCCAGTTCGAACGGAGTTTGCCGTTCGGCCTTGCTGTTTTCGACCTGCACCTGCAAGGCCCAACTCGCCTTGCCCCCCCATGCGGCTTCGAGTTCACATACGAACCGGGTGGGGAGCGACCACGACGCAATGAGCTGCGCGGGAGTGCTGGCCACCAGGTGCCCCGCCTCTTCCCGGAACAGCACCTTCGCCTGCGGTGACTCGGACTGCCAGCCCTGCAGACCGTTGGGCCCCACAAACAGTGGCCGGCTGGAGGCGTTCTGGCGAAAGACCCGCTGCACCCGGTGGCGGTCGATCTCAAGCGCCTGGGCCGGGGTCACGCTGTTCCAGCGGACCAGCGCGCCATCCACTCCCAGCAGCTCGCCGTACAACACCTGCCCCCCGACCAGTGCCAGCCCCCATTCCCCGGCTGGGGCCAGTTCCCCCGCCGCGGGAAAATCGACGGCCAGCACATGGTCGAGAGGAAACTGGAGCGGACGGGCAAAACCGGGGGCTTCCCACGCCAGTGGTCCACCGCTGGCGGTCGACAGGAGCCGGCCGTCGACGAACGATTCGCCCGAGAGCCTCAGGCGGCTGGGGGCTTCTCCAGCGGGGAGGTCGGCGGCCAGGACCCCCGCCCCGGGGAAGGCCAGCCACAGCAACAGCAGCCAGGACCGCGTCAGTCGGTTCATCGTTCGTAGATCGGCAGAAAGCGGTAATTCAAGGCCAGGGCCAGCAGCGACAGCGAGGTGTCGAGCGTCTCGCCTCCCATGGTGCCACGGAAGCTTCCGTTGCCCTGCTGCATCTGCTTCAACTGCCTGATCAGCAGCTTGTTCCACTTCTGCCAGTCTTCGAAGTCGGCCTGGAACAGGGCCTGGGCCTGGTAGTAGCGGGTGTATTCGGCCCAGTTGTCGGCGGTCATCTGGTCGAGCCGGGCCTTGAGATACGCGGCGGTCAGGTCGTACTCCTTCACATCCTTCCGCCGGGCAATCGAGTGCACCAGCGAGGCGATCGAGACCCGGGCGACCGAATCGTCAAAGCCCAGTCCCGAGTAGGCGACCTGCCCCGATGCCGAGGTCATCTTCTGGAAGTACCCCAGGGCCCGGTCGATCGCCTCGTCGGGAACCTCGAGCCCGGCATTGCGGGCGGCCAGCATGCCGACGAGCACCGCCCCGGCGACCGAGGTGTCGGCGTCGTTTGAATCGGGACTGTAGCGCCAGGCTCCCAGCGGGTTTTTCTTCTGCGAGGTGATCGCCGCCCGCACCGCCAGCTCAAGCGCCTGGGCCAACGAACGGGGGGGGTCACCACCGGGCCACAGGGTGCGCTCATCGACCACCCCATACGCCTCGGCCAGCGCCAGCATGCCAAAGCCATGGTGATACATGCTGTTGCCCAGGTAGCCCGTCTGCGCGTTCTGCTCCTTGACGATCATCCGCAACGCTTTGCGCACCTGCCCGGCGTAAAGCCCGAAGTTGGGGTCCTCCCCCGAGGCCAGGAACGCCAGCAGGCAGAGCCCCGTGTGCCCCGGTCCACTGTCGCCCGCCGGCCAATCCCCCGCCTCCTGCTGCTGCGACGCCAGGAACTGCAGACCGCGGTCGTACATCTCGCGGACATCCCGGGGCACCGCTTCTCCAAATCGCAACGCGGGCCCCTGCGCCCACGCAGTCCCCGGCAGCAACCAGCCCGGCAGCAACAGGCCCGCCAGCAGCACCCCTACCAGCCCACACCCCGCGCGCCAGGCACCACGGCGGTGCGCGGCGGCGACAGGACCACAGCAGGCGGAAGTCTGCGGGCCAGCCACATAGGGGCTCCCGAGCGGCTGCTTGGTGGCTGTGGCCGAGTTGCGTCGGAATTGCCCATCAGACGGCATGCTCG
>CAIUHT010000121.1 GCA_903898975.1 uncultured Planctomycetaceae bacterium | reverse complement strand
GAGGCGTTCGCCCAGCTGGGCACCGAGCTCGACAAGGAAACGCAGGGCCGACTCGACCGCGGGTACCGCATGGTCGAGCTGCTGAAGCAGCCCCAGTTCCAGCCCCTGCACTTCGCCGACCAGGTGATGAGCATCTTCGCTGGCACGCAGGGCTACTTCGACGCCGTCCCGGTGAACAAGGTCGCCGAGGCCGAGCGGGAGCTGCTGCGGTTCATGCGGGAAGAGAAGTCGGAAGTCAGCAACGCGATCATCTCGTCGAAGAACATCAGCGGCGACACCGAGAAGCTGTTGCGGGCGGCGCTGGACGAGTTCCGGACCCGCTTCGCCCAGAAGACGAAGTAGTCCGCAACCCGGTGGCGTAGTCTGATCCCGTTTTCCCCTTCGTTCAGTTGGCAAGACCATGGCCAAGGCACGTGCCGTACTCAAGCGGCTCAAAGCGGTCAAGAACATCCGCAAGATCACGCGGACCATGGAATTGATCGCGACGGCGCGCTTCAAGAAGGCGATGGACCGCGCCACCCAGGCGTCGGCGTACACGAACAAGATCGCCGAGCTGGCGGGCGACCTCGCCGCCTCGGCGACCGACTTCGTCCACCCGCTGCTCGAGGGGCGGACCGAGCAGAAGAACGGCGTGCTGCTGATCCTGACGTCGAACCGCGGGCTGTGCGGCGGGTTCAACGCCGGCGTGCTCAAGCTGGTGATGCAGCGGCTCCGCGAGGCCAAGGCCGCCGGGCAGAACATCTCGATCGAGGTCTCGGGGAAACGCGGGATCAACTTCCTCAAGTTCCAGAAGACCGAGTACGACCAGAGCTTCACCACCTTTGAAGACAAGCCCCGCTTCGACGAGGTCGACTCGATCGCGGCGCGGTACATCGCCCAGTACACGACGAAGCGGATCGATTTCGTCGAGGTGGCCTATGTGAAGTTTCTCACGGCGGCCAAGCAGACGGCGGTGCTCGAGTCGCTGCTCCCGCTGGCGAAGCCCCAGGCCCGCACCGGGGGCGAGTCGGCCATCGACTACGAGTTCCTCCCCTCGCCCCGTGAGATCCTGGAAGAGATCCTCCCGGCCGCGTTCAAGGCCCGGCTGTTCAAGTGCTTCCTCGACAGCGCCGTCTCGGAACAGATCTTCCGGATGGTCGCCATGAAGGGGGCCACCGAAAACGCGGGCGAGATGATCAGTTCGCTCAGCCGGCAGTACAACCGGGCCCGCCAGGCCCAGATCACCAGTGAACTCAGCGAGATCATCGGTGGTGCCGAGGCGTTGAAGTAACCCCGGTCCCCCGACCGACTCTCCCTTTCCGTTCCCGAACCTGTCCCTTCGCCGGCCGGCCCCCCTGGGTCCCCCGGCTTCGACCCCAGCGGTCCCTTTAGTCCCGGAACCCAGACCATGACCACCGCGACCCAGACCTTCGGCAAGATCACGCAGGTGATCGGTTCGACCTTCGACTGCGAGTTCCCCGACAACCACCTGCCCGAGATCTACAACGCGGTCAAGGTCGAGACCAAGAACAAGGGGATCGACATCCGCCTGACCGGCGAGGTGCAGCAGCACCTGGGTGGCAGCCGGGTCCGCTGCGTGGCCCTCGGTTCGACCGACGGCCTGGTGCGGGGCATGAAGGTGCTGGACACCGGTGCTCCCGTGTCGGTCCCGGTGGGCAAGGGGACGCTGGGCCGGGTGTTCAACGTGACCGGCGACGCGATCGACGGGCGGGGCGATGTGAGCTGCGAAGATCGGTGGCCCATCCACCGGCATGCTCCCGACCTCAGCAAGCTGAGCGCGAAGACCGAAGTCTTCGAAACTGGCATCAAGGTGATCGACCTGCTGACGCCGTTCGTCCGCGGTGGCAAGGCTGGCCTGTTCGGCGGGGCCGGCCTGGGCAAGACCGTGATCCTGACCGAGCTCATCGCCCGTATCGCCAGTGCCCACGGTGGTTTCTCGGTGTTCGCCGGGGTGGGTGAGCGGACCCGCGAAGGAAACGACCTCTGGCTCGAAATGCAGCACACGAAGATCGGCCAGACGGGCCGAAGCGTGATCGAGCAGACGACGATGGTGTTCGGCCAGATGAACGAACCCCCTGGAGCCCGTCTGCGGGTGGCGTTGACCGCCCTCACGATGGCCGAGTGGTTCCGCGATGCCACCGGCTCGGACACGCTGCTGTTCGTCGACAACATCTTCCGTTTCTCGCAGGCCGGTTCGGAAGTGTCGGCGCTGCTGGGGCGTATGCCCAGTGCCGTGGGTTACCAGCCCACGCTCGGCACCGAACTGGGTGAACTGCAGGAGCGGATCACCTCGACCACGAACGGGGCCATCACGTCGGTGCAGGCGGTGTATGTGCCTGCTGACGACCCGACCGACCCTGCCCCGGCGACCGCGTTCGCCCACCTGGACGCGTTCATCTACCTGGAACGCCGGATCTCTGAGAAGGGTATTTACCCCGCCATCGACCCGCTGGCCTCCTCGAGCCGAATTCTCGACCCGCAGTACGTGGGCGAACGGCACTACAAGGTGGCCCGCCGGGTGCAGCAGATTCTGCAGCGGTACCGCGAACTGCAGGACATCATCGCGATTCTCGGTGTGGACGAGTTGAGCGAAGAGGACAAGCAGGTGGTGAACCGGGCCCGCCGCATCGAGCGGTTCCTGTCGCAGCCCTTCCTCGTCGCTGAAGTGTTCACGGGGAAGGCGGGAAAGATCACTCCGCTGGCCGAGACGATCCAGAGCTTCGAAGAGATCTGCGACGGCAAGTGGGACCACCTGCCCGAGTCGGCGTTCATGTACGTCGGTGGTGTGCAGGAAGCCGCCGAGCAGGCCGCCAAGATGGCCGCGGGTTGATGCACAGCCCCGCCCGACGGACCGCGTCGGGCTGAACCGGCCCCTTTCCTTTTTGCGTTCCCGCTGCCATGGCTTCTTCCCGCACGCTGCAGTTGGTGTTGGTCACCCCTGAGACCACGCTGCTGAACGAACCGGTCGACTCCCTCCGCCTGCCGATGTTCGACGGGCAATTGGGCATCTATCCCAGCCGCGCCCCGGCAGTGGGCCGACTGGGTGCGGGGGAACTGCGGGTAACCGCCGGGGGGGCCACCCGGAGCTACTACATCGACGGGGGCTTCGTGCAGGTGAAGGGGGCGACCGTCTCGGTGTTGACGAACCGGGCGATTGCCAGCAGCGCGCTCGACCCGCGAGTGGTGGAGCAGGAACTCGAAGCGACCCGCAAGCAGGCCGCCGTCAGCGACGAGGAATTCGATCGCAAGGCGGAAGAACTGGCGAAGGCCCGTCGCAAGCTGAACCTCGCCCGCAAAGGTCGCTAACCAACCGCGACCTCGACTGGGGCCGTT
>CAIUHT010000120.1 GCA_903898975.1 uncultured Planctomycetaceae bacterium | reverse complement strand
CGCAGGCCACGCTCCATCACAACCAGCAGCCCGGCGAAAGCGTCGCCGGGGGCGGCAGCCCTGATCCTCGAAGTCCCAGGCGCCGCCAAACACCGCCCGCGATGACTCGCGGCGGTGCCAGAGGGGTGCCCTGGCAGGTTTGGTGCCCTGGCAGGTTTGGTGCCCTGGCAGGTTTGGTGCCAGGGCAGGTTTGGTGCCAGGGCAGGTTTGGTGCCGGGGCAGGTTTGGTGCCGGGGCAGGTTTGGTGCCGGGGCGTCACGCATGACGTGTTTCGGGTGCAGGGGGCGGAAGCGCTGAAGTCGCTGCGCCCCTAAGTCACTCGAAAACAACCGTCCGACGGAAGTCCCCGGTCAGCAACCTAGCGGGGCTTGTCGAGCAGCACCTTGACCGTGACCTTGTCGTTGCCGCGTTCGACTGTCACGTCGACCGTGTCACCCGCCGCAAACTTTCGCAACGCGGCATCGAAGTCATCCAGGTTGGCGATCTTGTGCGGGCCAATCTGGATGATGTTGTCACCCGATTTCAGCCCCGCCTTCTCGGCAGGTCCCCCGCCAACCACCCCACCCAGCGCGTACCCCGGCTTGTTCCCTCCGAAGTCGGGGATGCTGCCAAAGTACGGACGGCTGCCCCGCCGCTCGGTGATCTGCGCCGAGCCTGGAACCTCGACGTACTCGGGACGTGTCTCCCGCTGCGCCGTTTCGACGATCAGCTTCTCTGTCAGATCAACGATTTTCGCGGTCCCCTCGAGGTTGATCTTCTCCCAGTCATCCCCCGGGCGGTGGTAATCGCTGTGAGTCCCTGTGAAGAAGTGCAGCACGGGAATCTTCTTGGCGTAGAACGACGAGTGGTCGCTGGGGCCAAATCCCTCGGGCTTCAACGACAACTCCAGTTGCAGTTCGCTGCCATACTTGCCCAAAGACTCTTCAAAGTGCTTGGCAGTCTTGCTGCCGAACACGGTCAGCTTGTTCTCCGTCATCCGCCCGACCATGTCGAGGTTGAACATCGCGACGGTGTTTTCCAGCGGAAAGACCGGCTCGCGGGTGTAGCGGGCCGACCCAATCAACCCCACTTCCTCCGCCGTGAAGGCGATAAAGACCACCCGCCGGGGGAGTTTCTCGGGCCGGTTGGCGATCCGGCGGGCCAACTCCAGCAGCGACACGGTGCCCGAGGCATTGTCATCGGCCCCGTTGTGAATCTCGGACGACCCCGGAGCCAGCGACCCGTTCCCGCCCCGCCCCACGTGGTCGTAGTGGGCACCCACCACCACGGTCTCGTTCGCCAGCGGACCGGTCCCTTCCACCACCCCGATGACGTTCTTAACGGTCGCCACGGGACGCTCCACCGACGTCACTCCGCCGGCCCGCACCCCCGTCAGTGCCCGGCTCGCGGGCTGGCCCGTCTGGTCAATCTGCGCTTCCAGCTCGGTCAGCGTCGGTGCCCCGCCCAGCTTGAGCAATTGATTCGCAAACTTGTTGGTGATGTGCATCACCGGAATCTCGCGGATCGCCTCGTTCCCGGCGTAGCCGAATTTCACCAGCTCATCCGCCGGCTCGGCCGGCAGGTGTCCCTTCCCCGCTTTGTACTTGGCCACCCCCTCGGTCAGCTTTGCACGCGCCTGCTGCACCGCCTCGGCGTTGTTCGGATCGGCCTGCTCGAACTCCACCGCCAGGTCGGCCAGCGATTCCGCCAGTTTCGCAACCGCCTGCTGCGCCTGGGTGTATTCCTGCCGGGCTGTGTATGGGTCGTTCACCAGCAGCACCGCGGCCGCTCCCTTGGCGGCGGCATTGATCACCTTGTTCCTCAGTTCTCCATGCGGCCCGACCCCGCCCCGGCCCCCCGAGAACGGCCCCTTGGGGTTCGCCTGCTGGGGGACTTTCCGCATGAGAATGGCCACCTTGCCCTGCAAGTCGACCCCGGCGAAGTCCGAGTAGTTCTTCTCACCCGCTTCAATCCCGTAGCCACAGAAGACCACATCGCCAAAAAATGCCCCGGCTCCCCCAAACGACATGGTCGAAAAATCGCTCTTCGACACCCCGTTCAGCTTGGCCCCCTCGGGTCCCACAATTTCCAGGGTGTTGACCGGGCCCTCGACGGCGGCGGTCGGCATGGTGAAGGGCTGAAACGCCCCCCCCTGCACCGCATCGATCTTCAGCCCCGCCTTCTG
>CAIUHT010000119.1 GCA_903898975.1 uncultured Planctomycetaceae bacterium | reverse complement strand
GGAACCGGGCGACCTCGGGTTGCTCGGCCCCCCCGGTCGCCCCCTGCGACAACCCCAGCAACGCCTGCCGATAAAACTCAATGCAGAACCGCGCGACCCAACTGGCGTGCAACCGCTGTCCCGCCTTCGCCCCGGAAGACTCCTCGGCGGCCGCCTTGACGAAGTCGCTCAGTGCCAGGACATCGAGACGCGGTGCCGCGAGGTACTCGTACAGCGTCTGGCGCTGCTGCCTCAAGCCGGGGTCGAGCAGTTGCCGGGCGGTGGTCAGGCTCCCCTCGGCGAGTGGCAGCACGTGGGCCAGGTCGCGGGTGGCAGGGGCGTCGGTTTGTGCGGCGAGAATGGTGGTGAGATCGGCGGCCGACAGGGGCTCGAACGTGACCACCTGGCACCGCGAGCGGATGGGGGGGAGCAGCAGGTCGAGCCCGGCGACCACCAGGATGATCACCGCCCATGGGGGGGGCTCTTCGAGGGTTTTCAGGAGGGCGTTGGCCCCCTCGTCGTTGAGCGCCTCGGCTTCATCGAGGATGGCGACGCGACGCGTGGCAATCAGCGGGTGCAGGGCAATCTCGTAGCAGAGTCCCGCACGCTTGCGTTCTTCGCGTTCCCCGACGAACGCGGCAATTGGGTGGCTGGCCCGGTCGGGAGGAAGTTCCAGCAGCATCAGGTCGGGGTGACTGCGGTGATCGACCTGCTGGCACGAACTGCACCGCCCGCAGGCCTCAAACTGCTCGGGCGTGGCCTGCGGACAGAGCAGCGTCTGTGCGAAGGCGAGAGCAGTCTGTTTCTTACCAATCCCCGGCGGACCCACAAAGGCGTACGCGTGCCCCAACCGGCCTGAACTGGCGCTGCGCGACAGGCGTCGGATCGCTTCGGCTTGACCGATGACATTCGACCAGGGCATGCGAAGTGCGGGGGCGAAAGTGCGGGGACGGGGACGGGCCGACGCGAGCAGGCCGACGAGAGACCGGTGTGTGCGTGGAGTCGATTCGAGAGAGGGATCGGTGCGAATTCGAGGCCCTGCATCCGAAGACTGGAGTGCCGGGTGTGGCGCGGGTTGGTCACCGGGGTTGAGGCCCGTGCGCTGGCAGGTGCGGGGCGGTGGAATGACGCCGTCTGTTAAGACGTCGCGGAGCGGTGAGACTCAAGGACGGGACAGAAAAAAACCGGCCTCCCCAAGGCGAGTGGGGAGGCCGGTCTTTGTCTGAACCCCAAACCGTCTGGCAGCGTGAGTCAGAAATTTGTGCGGGGTGAGGGCGGGCGCACAGTGGCCCCCGCATCGAACCCCAACCGCGAGCTTAGTTGAGCGCGGGAGAGGCGGCGGCGGCAATCACGTTGACGCGACGGCCGTCCTGGTCGAACTTCACCTTGCCTGGGATGAGGGCGAAGATGGTGTAGTCGCTGCCCAGGCCAACGCCCTTGCCAGGACGCCACTTCGTCCCGCACTGGCGGATGATGATGTTCCCGGCGATGACTTCTTCGCCACCGTACTTCTTGACTCCCAAACGCTGGCTGCGCGAGTTGCGTCCGTTGCGGGTGGAGCCCTGTCCCTTCTTGTGAGCCATGTCTGCCTACTGCCTTTGCGCCTGCTGCCTGCGCGCCATGAAGGCGCGAACCTGAACCGTCACCCCCGCGGGGTGTTACTGGTAGAACCACTCGGGTTCGTCTTTGAACCGAATCTCTTTTTCGTTCTGATCAAACCGATCGCTCGGTCGCCAGAACCGCTGTCGCAGGGTGCGACGCTGCACAGTTTCGCGATTTTGCCCGTCGATGGCAACCTTATACCCGTTGGAAAAACCAGCCATTTCAATGGCGAAGTAATTTGTGTCGGGATCGACGCCTGTCCAGGTGGCCACCCCGTCGAGGGTTGCCAGTTGTCTCGATTTGTCGGGAGTGATCGCCGGGAGTGGGCTGACAACATCGACCGAGGACTTGTAAACGTGCTTCTCCCGCCGGTTGATCAGGGGAATCGCTTCGGGCAGTACCCGGTCGGGATACCGCCGCTCCCGCCCTTCGTCTTGCACCACGAGGGTCAATTCGGGGACGAACAGCGGGCGTTCTGCGGTGTTGAGCGTCTCGTCGGGCAGGAACGACGCGGTGCGGACCACGACCCGGTACGCCATGTACCAGACCAGCTCCCGCTGAATTGCCCCGGTCTGGGCGTTGGTCAGGTTCGCGGCGATCATCCGGACCGGCTTAAACCGCACTTCCAGGGCCCAGATGTCTTTCTGGCCCACCTGCTCTTCCCCTTTGACAAGGGGGGCGGCGACCTGCTCGATGCCCGGGATCACCTCCGCCCACGCCACTGACTGCAGCGGGCCAGAGAGCCACAATGCCGCCCCCGCTCCAGAGAGCGACGACAGCAGGAATTCCCGACGATTGGCAACGGACATGGCGGAAGGTCCTGGGGCGAGGGGGCTGGCCAAAGCAGCAACGAACGCAGCATCAGACCAGCGGGCAGACCGTCCTTGGGCGCTGGTTGGAGTCTAAGGGGGTGGGGCCAGACCGGTCAAGCAGGGGGTGCGGGCCGAGGCTTTGTCCCAAGCTCCCGACAGACCGGGAGCGCCGCGGGCGCACTCCCCTGCTGACTGAATTCGGCTGAAGCCCGGGGGACAAGTGAGTCGCGGCGGGGGTTTTCCGCCGGTCCGGGGGCAACTGGGGCGGCCGAGGGTTTGGTGTTGAAGCTGGCGGGTTTGTTCGGCGAGGAGCAGCGCGACCCGCTCTTGCCGGCTGCGGCGTTCCACCCGCTGCTGCG
>CAIUHT010000118.1 GCA_903898975.1 uncultured Planctomycetaceae bacterium | reverse complement strand
GCCGGGGGGGAGTTCGCCAGGGATGACCCACCACAACCTGGCGGGTTCCCCCTGTGCCGCGGGCTGGACCTGGGCGGCGAGCGGTTCGCCTTGAGCGGGGCGCGTGGGGACGAGCCGATAGGTGCGGGCAGGGTCCACGTCCTGCGCCAGCGTCACCCAGGCACGGGGCTCAACCCGCCTCGTGGCGGGGGCGGTGACCCGCACAACACCCCCGACAGTCAGTTCGCCGGGACGGTCGAAGGCGAAGCTTCGCGGCAGGCCGAACCCAAGCAGACCGCTCGCGAGGCCAACCAGCAGTGCGACCACCCAGCGTCGGCCCACGATGAGACTCGGGGCAGGGGAGTGAAGAGCGACACCCACGCCGAGAGGAGCGGGGCCGCGACGGGTGACTCGACCCTGCTTCGTGCGACCCTGCTTGATGCGACCCTGGGCAACCTCTGCATGAGCAACGCCCACGTTGCAAGCGACCGGTGCAACAGGAGCGAGTTCTGGCGGCCTCATGGCAGTCTCCCGGGGGTGAGCGGCAGGCGGGAAGAAAAAACCCCGTGCTCCGCAGGTGCGGGGCACGGGGTGGTCGGTCAGATCCCGGCGACAGGGAGTGAGGCCCGGGCCACTCGGCTGGGCGTCACTGGCGGGAGCTTATTCATCGGGGGTGACATCGAGCAGCGAGCGACCCGAGCCCTCGCCCTCGAGAGCCGAGAGACCCGGCTCCTGCAGCTTGGCCCGGCGTTCGGACAGCAGCTTGTTCTTCTCGGCGTCGATCTGTGCCAGGGCGGCGGGGCGAATTCGCACCTCCGAATCCTGGTGATGCTTGAACCCGGTCCCGGCGGGGATCAGGTGCCCGAGGATCACGTTTTCCTTGAGGCCGACCAGCCCGTCCGACTTACTGGCCAGGGCGGCCTCGGTCAGGACCTTGGTGGTCTCCTGGAAGCTGGCAGCCGAGATGAAGCTTTCGCTCTGCACGGCGGCCTTGGTGATTCCCAGCAGCTGGGGGCTGGCGGTCGCCGGCTTGGGCTTGGTTCCCTTCGCGGCGGCCCCGCCCGAGGCTTCGATCTGGGCGTTCGTTTCGTCGAGGATGTGCTTGGGAACCACGTCGTTCCGGAGGAATTCCGAATCCCCGGGCTCGGTGATCTTCAGGCAGGTCATCAGCTCTTCGTTGGTCTTCCGCAGTTCGAGGCGGTCGATGACGATGCCCGGGAGCAGCCGGGTGTCGCCGACGTTGTCGACTTTCACCTTCCGCAGCATCTGCGAGATGATGATCTCGATGTGCTTGTCATCGATTTCCACCCGCTGCGAGCGGTAGACGTTCTGGATTTCGCGGAGCAGGTACTGCTGGACCGCCTCTTCGCCGCTGACCTTGAGAATGTCATGCGGGACGAGGGGACCATCGACCAGGGCGTCGCCACACTTGACGATGTCCTTGGCATGCACGCGGAGGTGCTTCCCGTGCGGAATGATGTATTCCTTCTCGGTCTTGCCATCGGATGAGCGGACGATGATCACGCGCTTGCCGCGCTTCTTTTCGGCGAGCAGGTCCACCTCACCATCGATCTCGGAGATGATGGCGGGGTCCTTGGGCTTGCGGGCCTCGAAGAGCTCGGTGACGCGGGGCAGACCGCTGGTGATGTCCTGCGTACCCCCCAGTTCGCGGGGCGTCTTGGCGATCACTGTACCGGCCGAGATCTCGGCACCGTTGGCGACTTCGACGATGGCCTTTTCAGGCAGGAAGTAGAAGTCGAGCACCTTGCCGTCCTTCTCGAGCATGATCTGCGGATGCAGATCCCCCTTGTGCTCGATGACCTGGATACGAGCGGTGCCGCTGGCATCGACTTCCGAGCGGATCGAAACCCCCTCTTCGAAGTCTTCGTACCGCACGCGACCGCCGACCTCGGCCAGGATGGGCACCGACAGCGGATCCCACTGGCAGATGACCTGCCCGACCTTGATGTCCTCGTTCTCCGAGACGAGCAGCACCGCCCCGTTGGGGATGGTGTAGCGTTCGAGTTCGCGTTCCTTCGCGTCGAGCACGATCACCTCGCCGTTCCGGGCGAGCACAACCGTCTGTCCCTGCGAGTTCTCGACGCTGCGGATGCGGGCCAGCTTGACGCGCCCGGCACGCTTCGTCTTGATCTCGTTCTCTTCCACGTCGCGGAAGGCGGTACCACCCCCGTGGAACGTGCGCATCGTCAGCTGGGTGCCCGGCTCCCCGATGCTTTGGGCGGCGATGATTCCGACCGCCATCCCCTCTTCGACCAGGGCCCCGGTCGAGAGATCCATGCCGTAGCAGAGCCGGCACATGCCCAGCGTCGATTCGCAGGTCATGGGGCTGCGCACCTGGATCCGCTCGAGACCCAGCTTCTCGATCTTGCGGGCGACATCGACGGTGATCAGTTCGCCATCGCGGACGATGATCTCGTCGGTGATGGGATTGGCGATGTTGGTCCGGCTGACGCGGCCGCGGATGGCGTCCGACAGGCTGACCTCAACCTTTTCACCGCGGTACACCACGCCACGGGTAATCCCCTGCGTCGTCCCGCAGTCGTACTGCGTGACCACCATGTTCTGGGCCACGTCGGCCAGCTTGCGGGTCAGGTAACCCGAGTCGGCGGTCTTGAGGGCGGTGTCGGCCAACCCCTTGCGGGCCCCGTGCGTCGAGCTGAAGTACTCGAGCACCGACAGCCCCTCGCGGAAGTTCGCCTTGATGGGGGTCTCGATGATTTCGCCGTTCGGCTTGGCCATCAGCCCGCGCATCCCGGCCAGCTGGCGGATCTGCTCGACACCACCGCGGGCACCCGAGTTGGCCATCAGGAACACCGGGTTCACATACGCGCCGTTGTCGCGGTTGTCGTGCTCCAGCTCCTGCATCATGGCGACGGTGATCTGCTCGCGGACGTGCGTCCACGTTTCGAGCACCTGGTAGTACCGCTCGCGGTCGGTGATGATCCCGCGTTCGAACAGCCGCTGCTTCTGCAGCACCGCCTGCTCGGCCGCGCCGATCACCTTCTCCTTGTTGGGAGGTGTCTTCAGGTCGCTCGCACCGAACGACAGTCCGCTGCGGGTCGAAAACTGGAAGCCAATTTCCTTCATGCGGTCGAGCAGCGCGATCGTTTCCCGCCGGCCCAGTTCCAGGTACGAGTCGGAGATCACCCCCGCCAGGTCCTTGTTCCGCATCGTCAGGTTGTAGAACGACATCGAGGGATTCAGGATGTCGTTGAAGATCACGCGACCGACGGTCGTCTCGAGCAGGCCGCCCGGGCGGTGCTGCTCGGCCCCTTCCCCCTTGACCCGCTTGTCACGCGGCAACCGGACCTTGATCCGGGCCTGCGTGTGGACCTTCCCCTGGCCGTAAGCCAGGTGCACCTCGGCGGTCGAGGCGAACGCCAGGCCTTCGCCCACCCGTCCCGGCTTCGAGAGGGTCACGTAGTAGCAACCCATCACGATGTCCTGCGACGGACTGATAATGGGGGCCCCGTTCGCCGGGCTGAAGATGTTGTTCGTCGACAGCATCAGCGTGTGCGCCTCGACCTGCGCCTCGATCGAGAGGGGCAGGTGGACCGCCATCTGGTCGCCGTCGAAGTCGGCGTTGAACCCCTTGCACACCAGCGGGTGAACGCGGATGGCGTTCCCCTCGACCAGCGTCGGTTCGAACGCCTGGATCCCCATGCGGTGCAGCGTGGGGGCCCGGTTCAGCAGCACCGGGTGGTTCCGGATCACCTGCTCCAGGATGTCCCACACCTGGTCTTCCTTCCGCTCGAGCATCCGCTTCGCGCTCTTGATCGTGTCGGCGAAGCCACGGTCCTTGAGCTGGCGAATGATGAACGGCTGGTAGAGCTCCAGGGCGATCTTCTTGGGGAGACCGCACTGGTGCAGCTTCAGCTCGGGGCCGACCACGATCACGCTGCGGGCGGAGTAGTCGACGCGCTTGCCCAGCAGGTTTTCGCGGAACCGCCCCTGCTTCCCCTTGATCATGTCGGTCAGCGACTTGAGGGGCCGGTTCGATGAACCGAGCACCGGGCGCTTGCAGCGGTTGTTGTCGAACAGGGCGTCGACCG
>CAIUHT010000117.1 GCA_903898975.1 uncultured Planctomycetaceae bacterium | reverse complement strand
TCGCCCGCGTCATCGTCGTCGATACCGAGGGGACGCTGGAGGAACAGCTGGATCGCCGAGTCCGTTCCGAGGTGAAGACTCCTGAACTGATACCGACAGTTCTGGCACGACCGGAACTGAACCCCGCCCAGGCGGACGGGACCTTTGGTCGCGACCTGTTGTTCTACAACGGGCTCGGCGGCTTCACGCAGGACGGACGCGAATATGTCATTCGCCTGTTACCCGGCCAGGCGTGCCCGGCTCCGTGGGTGAATGTGCTCGCCAATCCGAACTTCGGAACCGTCATCTCCGAAGCCGGAAGTGCCTACACCTGGTACGGGAATTCCCATGAGTTCCGAGTCACACCCTGGGCGAATGACCCGATCGTCGATCCCAGCGGCGAAGCGTTCTATCTGCGCGACGAGGACAGCGGACAGTTCTGGTCACCCATGCCGCAACCGGTACGATCGACCACTCCCTACCTCTGCCGCCATGGATTTGGCTACAGCGTCTACGAACATACCGAGTTCGGCATCACAACCGAGTTGTGGGTCTACGTCGGAATCGAGCAGCCCGTCAAATTCATCCGACTGAAGATCCGCAACCACTCGGGACGGACCCGCCACTTGTCGGCCACGGGGTATGTCGAATGGGTGATGGGAGAGACACGGTCGCGCGGACTGATGTACGTCTCGACTGAAGTGGATCCGCAATGTGGAGCATTGCTCGCCCGGAATCCGTTCAGCCTCGAGTTCGCCCAGCACGTCGCATTCTTTCATGTCTCGGAAGCGGATCGGACTGTGACGGGAGATCGAAGGGAGTTCCTCGGCCGAAATGGCAGCACAGCGAGGCCAGCCGCGATGGCCCGGCAGCGACTTTCCAACAAGGTCGGAGCCGGACTCGATCCCTGCGGCGCCATCCAGACCGCTTTCGAACTGGTCGATGGATGGCAGCGAGAGATTGTCTTCACGCTGGGAGTTGGTCGCGATGTCGACCAGGTGCGGGATGTCGTGCGGCAGATTCAGCAACCGCAAGCCTCACAGCGGATGCTCGACGAGGTCTGGGAGTTTTGGAAACGCACGCTGGGTGCCGTCTCGGTGCAGACCCCGGACTCCGCACTCAATGTGCTGGCGAATGGGTGGCTGCTCTACCAGACACTCGCCTGCCGCTATTGGGCCCGCAGCGGCTACTACCAGTCCGGCGGAGCATTCGGGTTTCGTGATCAGCTGCAGGATGTTTCGGCACTGCTGCATGCCCGGCCCGACATGTTTCGCAGCCACATGCTCCTCTGCGCGGCACATCAGTTTGAAGACGGGGACGTCCAGCACTGGTGGCATCCGCCCGTGGGGCGTGGGGTGCGGACTCACTTCTCCGATGACTTTCTGTGGCTGCCGTATGTGGCCTGCCGCTATGTCGAAGGGACCGGGGATACAGGAGTGCTCGAGGAGGTTGTTCCCTATCTGGCAGGACGCCCCGTCAAGCCAGAGGAAGAAAGCTACTATGACCTTCCAATGAAGTCTGAAGAGTCCGGAACGCTGTACGAGCATTGCGTGCGGGCGATCCATCGCGGATTGACACAGGGGCCCCATGGTCTGCCGCTGATCGGCGGCGGCGATTGGAATGACGGCATGAACCTTGTCGGTGAGCATGGGCAGGGAGAGAGTGTGTGGCTGGCGTTCTTCCTGTACGAGGTCCTGACCCGGTTCTCTGTGCTGGCTCAGTCGAAGGGCGAT
>CAIUHT010000116.1 GCA_903898975.1 uncultured Planctomycetaceae bacterium | reverse complement strand
TTGGCCCCAGCCTGCCCCGAGCTTTTCGGTCTCCGCCGAAGTCCCGCCCCATCTTCCGACCGCCAGTTCTCCACAGCCGCTGGCGTGCTCCTGCCATATCCACTTTCTCCACTCTGGTGTTCCGGGCTCTTGATCAAGCCAGACCCGACCAAGAGCCGTTCTCTCTCGAATTGTCAGGTGCCATGGTGTCAGACGTTGTCTTGGTGGTGCCTCCACCCAGTGGCCGGTCGTCCGGAATCTCCCGGCGAGTGCGCGGACTGCGTCGCCTGGTCTGTCTCGCGCTGCTGGCCGCAGGGTGCGGTGGGTGGTTGACCGGGATGGCCGGGGCAGAGACCGGGCCGAAGTCGAAACGCCGCCCGGCTGAGACGATCGACCTGCGGATTGAAGTGGACGAGGCCCGAGTCCGGCTTATGGACGACGTGCAGCTGGCCAGCCCCCGCACCGGGATTGTGGACTCCGTGGCTGGCGAGGGAGACGACGTCGACCCCCAGCAGGAAGTGGCCCGCCTCCGGGCGGAGGTGCTGGAGGCGGGGTTGAAAATCACCGAGCGGCAGGCGTCGAACGACATCGAGGTGCGGTTCGCGCGGAAGGCGAGTGAACTGGCACAACTGAAATACGCCCGGGCCGCCGAGGCGAGCCGGTCGGTGCCCGGCACCGTGTCGGAACTCGAACTGAAAGAACTGCGGCTGTCGGCTGAGAAGAGCCTGTTGCAGGTCGAGCAGACCGAACAGCAGTTCACAATCGCCGGGCTGAGACGCGATGAATCGGTCGAGCTGCTGAACACCTGCCGGATCAAGGCCCCGTTCGCCGCCCAGGTGGTCGAGGTACTGAAGAAGCCGGGCGAGGTGGTGCGCGAGGGGGAGCCGATCCTGCGGCTGGCGTCGAATGAGCGGATGCGGGTCGAGGGCTGGATCCCGGTGAGCCAGGCGGCGCGAGTGCGACGCGGGCAGCCCGTGGTGGTGGTGCAGGGAGTCGAAGAGGGGGAGCCCGGGCCGCCGCAGGAGTTGAGCGGGCGGGTGATGTTCATCGACCTGAAAGTCGAGCCCGTGTCGCGGAAGGTGCGGGTCTGGGCCGAGGTGCGGAATCCCCTTGGCCAGCTCCGGGATGGACTGACAGCCCGCATGGTGATTGATGCGGGGCGTGACGACGTGGCCCGAGCCAACCGATGATGACCCAGCGTGTCGCCCAGGAGCAGACGACGATGACCGAGCCCAGGCAGCGGCCCCGGCTCTCTCTGGCAGCGCGCCTTGCGGGGCGGGCGGAGGGGGAGCTGCCAGTCGTGCGGCCGCGCGCAGCGGCGCGCCTGGGGGGGCGGTTGTGGAGTGGAGTGAGTGCGTCTCTGCCGGTGTGCCTGGGTGCGGGATTGTGTCTCTCCCTGGCGGGTTGCCAGTCCTGGCTGGCGGGGCGGAGCGTCTTCGAGCGGGACCCGGTGGTGGAGGTGGCGGCAGCGACCACAGCGGATTCGCCCGCGTCGACTTCGCCCACGTCGGCCACCACGCGGCGAGCGCAGGAAGCGACCGGTGCGGGTGAGCTGCTGATGGACCAGGTGAGTGGTTCGCGCGAGCCACACCGGCTGCTGGCGGGCAGCCCCCCGGTCTTTCGCGACTGCCAGATGGAAGAGCTGCGCGAGGTGGCGATCAAGAACATCGCCATCATCCGCGATCGACAGTCCTTCCTGGGTGGCGGGAACACGCTGCTGAACAATCCCGACCAGGTGGCGTCGGAGTTCGACCCCTCGATCCAGGAAACGGGGGGACCGTCGGGGGGGCGGGGTGAACCGCAAGCCCAGGCCGATTACGACCCGTTCTTCTCGGCCCGAACCCTGTGGGGTAAGAACGAGCTGGTGCAGAACAACCGATTCCTGTCGGGGGGGCTGGCCCCCGGGGCGATCCTGGGAGAGAGCAGCGCGGCGTTCACGGCGCGGGTCGACCAGCTCCTCTCCAGTGGTGGGCTGGTCTCCGTCGGGCAAGACTGGAACTACAACCGCAACAATATGCCTGCCCGGCTGTATCCGTCGTATTACGCGGGCCGGCTGTTTGGCGAGTTCCGGCAGCCGCTGCTGGCGGGAGCGGGCTCCGACTTCACCGAGGTCGCCGGGCCGCTGGTTCGCAACGTGGCGGGCAACACGGTCAACCAGGGGGTGGCGATCGCCCGCCTCAACACCGAGATGTCGATGTACGACTTCGAGAGTCGGGTGCAGGCGCTGCTGAAGAATGTGGAGGATGCCTGGTGGGACCTGGCGCTGGCGTATGCCGCGTATGACGCCGAGGTGGAATCGCGGGATGCCGCCCTAAGAACCTGGGAAAAGGTGAAAGGGCGTTTCGAGAATGGGCTGGAGGGGATTGGTGCCGCCGATGAGGCCCAGGCCCGCGAGAGCTATTACGAACGCTGCAGCCTGGCGGATGATGCCCTCACCACCGTGTACGAGCGGGAAGCGCAGTTGCGGCGGCTGGTGGGCCTGAACGTGAGCGATGGTCGGCTGATCAGGCCGATCGAGCGGCTCGAATCTTCGGAAGCGGCCCCCGACTGGCACCAGGCCTTGGCCAGCGCGTTGACGCAGCGGATGGAACTGAGGCGACAAAAGGCGAATCTGCGGGGGCTGGCTGCGCAATGTGGGGCGGCGGAGAGCCTGACGCGACCGCGGCTGGACTTCATCTCGGGGTATCAGCTGAACGGGTTTGGCGACGACCTGTTCGACACGGGGGCTTCGAACCCGCCGTATCCCAGCGCGTATGCCGACCAGTTCGCGAATCAGCAGACGGGGTGGAACCTGGGGTTTGAGTTCTCGATGCCGATTGGCTTCCGGGCCGCGGAGGGGCGGCGTCAGAACCTGGAGTTGCGGATGGCGAAGGCGACCGCCGCCCTCGCCGCCCAGGAACTGGAGATCAGCCACGAGCTGGCCCACGCCTTCCAGCAGGTCGATCGCGCGCTGGCGGTGTCGCAGTCGAACGGGGCCCGGCGGGATGCGGCGAGGCAGCGGGTCGAGGCGCTCGAGGCCGAGCACAACGCGGGGCGGATCACCCCCGACCTGCTGTTGCGGGCGCAGGCGAGCCTGTTTCAGGCCGAGGTGGCGTTCAATCGGAGTTTCTGTGAATACCGCAAGGCACTGGCCGAGCTGGCGTACCGCTCGGGTGTCATGCTCGATCGCGCGGGGGTCACGCTCGCCGAGGCCCCTCCCGATCCCGAGGCGCACGCCCGGGTCTGGCAGGCGAGTCTCAAGCGGGTGCAGTTGGGACAGGTGGGGGAAAAATTCCCCGTCAGTTCACTGACGCAGCCGGTGGGTCACGAAGAGACCGCCGACTGACCTGGGGCGCCGCTCGGCACGAGCCTTCACAGTCTGGCCACGCTTAATGGCGGAAGCTTGCCCGTTGGCAGCGGGCAAGGTAGCCTCAGACGACTGGTTCGTTATTTCGACGTCCGGGTCGTGAATCCGGCGCGAGTCTCCCTGCGTCTGTGAAAAACATGGCTGCCATCTCGACCAAAGGGGTTCCCGCCGGGGGGGCCGAGCCTGCCAAGCCGGCCGGCGGGCAGGAAGCGATGCTGCCAGCAGAGTTGGGCGATCTGCTGCCAGGCGACGAGCGTCTTTCCGGGACAAACCTGCAGCGGATTTCGCTGTTCCGTTCGGAGGAATTCGAGAAATCGAAAAACATTCCGAACTTCAATCGCTTCGCCGGAACGAGCTGTCTGCGAAAGTGCGCCCCGGGCCGAATCATCTGCGAGCAGGGGGCGGCGGGGGCGAGCGCATTCTACATCCTGACAACCGAAGATGTGCTCGAACTGCGGCGCCACCAGCGGGTCGAGGTGGCGGGTCTGCTCGAGACGGTCGAAAAATTGGGCGAGCGGATTCCCACCGAGATCTTCGATACGGCCGACGACGCCTGCCGGCGCCTCGCCGGCGAGATCGCCACCCTCATCCGGACCAACACCGCGGCCGGCCGCAACACCGTGCTCGGCCTGGCGACCGGC
>CAIUHT010000115.1 GCA_903898975.1 uncultured Planctomycetaceae bacterium | reverse complement strand
TCAGCACACTGCCGGCGAGCGTGAAGATGAAGAACTTGCGGGCCGCCCACCGCCGATCGGCTCCACCCCAGATTCCAATCATGAAGAACAGCGGAATCAGGGTGAACTCGAAGAAGACGTAGAACAGCAGGATGTCCTGGGCGGCGAACACCCCAATCATCCCGGCCTGCAAGACCAGCATCAGGGCGTAAAACGCCGCGGGCCGATCGGTGATCGCGTTCCAGCTGACCAGGACCGCCGGGACGAGCAACAGGGCCGAGAGCACAATCAGCCACAGGCTGATGCCATCGACGCCGAGGGCGAATTCCACGGGAGGCGCGGCGTTCGAGTCGGAATTGGTCTTGGCCTCCCAGGGGAGTCCCGACGTCCACGGGAACGCCACCCGCATTTGCAGAGCCTGGTCAGCCGTCTGGGCGATCGCCTCGGGGGTCGCTGGCTGCGGCAGGGTGGGGGGGACCTGGTAGTTGCGGACCAGCAAGACGGCGAGCGCCAACGTCAGCAGGACATTGACGAGCGCCATCGAGCGCACGGTCTGCAGACCCAGGCGGGCGGAAGCCAGCACGGCCACCGCTCCCCCAAGAGGGACCAGCACCATCACGACGGGCAGAAAGTTCGCGAACGACATGGAGATCTAGGTCTGTTTCGAGAGCAAAGCCCACAGCAGCACCGCTGTGGCCAGCAGGGTAGCCAGGGCATAGAACTGCACCAGGCCGTTTTGGATGGGGCGCGGCAACCGGCCCAGCAGCCCGGGCAGTCCCGCCAGCCCCCCAATCAAGGCACCATCCACCACCAGCCAGTCGGTCAGGCGACTCAACTGGGCCAGTCCCCGCAGTGGTCGCACCACCAGGGCCTGATACACCTCGTCGAGGTAGAACCGGTGCTGGCTCGCCGTGGTGAGCGGGCCGAAAGCCGCGGCAATCCTGGCAGGCAGTGGCGAGGGCTGGAAGTACATGACCCACGCCAGCGCCACCCCCAGTCCAGCCACCACCGTACTGATCGCCGCGACCAGCCAGTTGATGCCATGGGCGTGAGCCGCCGCCGCGAGCCCGGGAAGCGTCTGATCCAGAAAGCCATCGAACACCCCGGTCAGGTGCCCCAGCACCAGGCCCAGCAGCGCCGCCCCACCCGACAGAATCCACAGGGGAATGCACATCACCGCGGGGGACTCGTGGGCATGATGCCCCGCCGCATGGGGCACCTGCTCGGGCCCGCCGTAGAAGGTGAGAAAGAACGCCCGGAAGGTATAGAAGGCGGTCAGCCCTGCCGTCAGCGTTCCCAGCCAGTAGAGCAGGGTAAACAGCCGGGCCCGGGGGACCCCGAACATGGTCTCCTGCGGAGGCAAGACATGCGGCACGGCTGCGGCATGTCCTTCGCCCGCAGGCTCGGCAGCCACCTCGGTCGTGTGCGGATACGCCTGTTCGTAGACCGCTCCCAGGATGGTGTCCTTGCTCCAGAAGCCCGACAGGGGTGGCAACCCGGCCAAGGCCAGGGCGCCAATCAGGAAGGTGGTGTGCGTCTGGGGCATCAGCGACTTCAAGCCGCGAAATTCCCGCATGTCAATCACGCCCCCCATGGCATGCATGACACTCCCAGCCCCCAGGAACAGCAGCGCTTTGAAAAAGGCGTGCGTCACCAGGTGGAACATCGCCCCACCAATGCCCACCAGTGTTCCCGTTCCCAACCCGAGGAACATGAACCCCAGCTGGCTCACGGTCGAGTAGGCCAGCACCCGCTTCAGGTCGTG
>CAIUHT010000114.1 GCA_903898975.1 uncultured Planctomycetaceae bacterium | reverse complement strand
CGAGTTGTGCGGCGCCGGCTGCATCATGATGGCCTGGCCGATGTGGATAATCTCGCTGGCGTTGGCCCCGAAGCAGTGGATTCCCAGGATCTCGAGGGTTTCCCGATGGAACAGCAGCTTGAGCATGCCGACCGTCCGGCCCGTGATGTGGGCCCGGGCCAGGTGCCGGAACTGGGCATGCCCCACCTCATAAGGGATCTTCTCGGCGGTCAGTTCGCGCTCGGTCTTGCCCAGCGAACTGATTTCGGGGCTGGTGTAAATGCCCGAGGGAATCTCGCGGATCAGCAGGGCGGGAGGGGTCTCGCCCGTCAGGTGCAGGGCGGCGAACCGGCCCTGCACGTAGGCGGCACTGGCCAGCGACGGGATGCCGATCACATCGCCCACCGCGTAAATCGAGGGGACCGTGGTCTGGTAGTGCTCGTTCACACTGAGGTAGCCCCGCTTGTCGCAGGTCAGCCCCACGTTCTCGAGGCCGAGGTTGTCGGTGTTGCCACTCCGCCCGTTGGCCCACAGCAGGATGTCGGTCTTGAGCTGCTTCCCCGACTTGAGCGTCAGCACCACGCCGTCGTCCATGGTCTTGATCTGCTCGTACTCTTCGTTATGGCGGATCAGCACGCCCTGTTCGCGGAGGTGATAGGAGAGCGCGTCGATGATCTCATCGTCGAGAAACTCGAGGAGCTTGGCCCGGGTGTTGACCAGGTTGATCTTGCACCCCAGGTTGCGAAACATCGAGGCGTATTCGCAGCCGATGATGCCCGCCCCGTAAATCGTCACCGAATGCGGGGTCTGTTCGAGGCTGAGGATCGTGTCGCTGTCGAAGACCCGGCCACTGTTGAAATCGACGTCGGCGGGACGCCAGGGGCGGGCCCCCGAGGCGATGACGATGTGGGTCGTCTGCAGGCGGCGGCGGGCTCCCGAGTCTTCGGTCACCTCCACGGTCGTCGGGTCGAGCAGGCGGGCCTGCCCGCGAAACACCGGGATGTCGTTGCGGGTGTAGTGTGCCCGTCGGACCTCGACCTGTTGGGAAACGACCGATTCAGCCGAACGTCGCAGGTCGCCAAAGCCGAAGCTGCGCTGCAGTCCGGCATCGCGAAACAGCTTGCTCTTGACCGCTTCGGTCGCCTGGTAGATCGCGAACCGCAGGGCCTT
Source organism: uncultured Planctomycetaceae bacterium (assembly GCA_903898975.1). Classification (GTDB taxonomy): domain Bacteria; phylum Planctomycetota; class Planctomycetia; order Planctomycetales; family Planctomycetaceae; genus UBA10511. The sequence continues at coordinate 594 of CAIUHT010000114.1, read as the reverse complement.
GCTGGGGATGGTTCCCGAGTGGGTGCAGGCGCCGCCAATGAGGGGCAGCCGTTCGACCAGCGCGACCCGTCGGCCCGCCTTCGCCGCCTGCATGGCCGCCCCTTCTCCGCCCGGGCCGGAACCGATGCAGACGACATCGAAGACGTTGTCCTGAACGGGAGCGACGGGAGCGGGCATGATTCGCAGATCGGCTGGAGTGGGGGGACAGACCGGGTCTTTCGGAAAGACGGCACGAGGGGGAATGCCGCGCTCATTTCACCCCGCACCACGAGGGAGTTTAGTCGGCCACGGAAGCGATTGCGAAGCACCCCACGCGGTGCACTGTCCCGTTTCTGCGTCTCCTCCAAACTCTCGCTGGGCTGGCGCTTGTCGGAACACCGCGCACTGCCGATGATTCAGGCCAGCCGGGGGCCGCTGGGGCCAAAGTCCCCGGCGACCAGGAGTGGCCCCCCCGGGCTGCAACTCTTGGGGCGCCGTCTACGTGGCGGCTGGCGATCGAGCGCCTGGTAGTGCCCGATGGAAATGGCAATCAGCGGAACACGCTGTACCCCCTGCAGGTCGGTTTCCAGAAACGGGGGCAGAGTGGCATCGAGG
>CAIUHT010000113.1 GCA_903898975.1 uncultured Planctomycetaceae bacterium | reverse complement strand
GGTTTTCGTTGGGGCCCGTCGGCGGACGAGTGGGGCGGGGGCGGGCAGCGGTGCAGGCTCGGCCCACGCCGCGGCAGCCAGCCCGGTGTTGGGGGCGGCGGTTCCGGCTGGGGCCTCCGCTTCGATCGCGACGGGCAGGTCGCGATAGTTGTTGGGGAGGTGGCGTCAGAGAGAGCCCGCGTTTCACAGCACGCCCGCCACGCGTTGGTTGGAAGTGGGGCGTGCCAGTGGAGGCTGCGGGACTTGATGCGAGGCCTGGAGTTAACGGGAGCCCGTGGAAATCTGCGGGCCTGAGGCGATTGGATGGGGGGTGGACATCCCGGCGACTGGGGATCTGGCCGCTGCGGAACGGGACGTCAGCCCGATCGGGAGTTTCTCTTGGCCGGGACCGGATGAGGAGAGGAGGGGAGTTCCAGGGCTTTGCGGCTCGCGACTTGCGATTCCGCAGCTTTTGAGGAGCGTGTCTAAGTCCAGGGCGGAGGTCGGCTTGCCGCTGCCTTTCCCCTGTGCAATGCTGGCTTGTGGTGAGGGAATCGAGCGGTTGCCAGCCCCACCACTGGCGGGTGAGAGAGTCCGCCGAGTTCAGGCCTCCGGAGAGGTGACATTCGCATGCTGTCGCCAGGTTCGCCGATCAGGACGTTCACTCGGTTCCCAGGCGGGTACTGGGGCGGTGCCGGACTGCGCCACCTGATCGTTCTCTGGGCTGCCGGCGCGTGTTGCTGGTTCCTGGGGTGTGGCCGTAGGCCATCCGGTTCCAGTCCGGCGGTGTCCAATCGGGTTGAATCGCAGCGAGCCTCGGCTGGGTCCCTGGTCAAACCGCCAGTTCCAGCTGAGGGATACGTGGGGAGCCAGGCGTGCCAGGGGTGTCACGCCGAGATTGCGGCGGCGTATGCCGGGCACCCGATGGCCCAATCTGCGAGCTCGGCAGCGGAGGCCCCTGTCGTCGAGAGCTACGCTCCCGAGGTCGCGCGGTTCAGCAAGGGAGGGTGCGAGTACGTGGCGGAGCGGACGGAGGAAGGGGTTTACCACCAGGAGCTGCAGCGGGACGAGGAGGGGGAAGTCTACTCACAGCGGGTCGAGGTGCAGTGGGCGATTGGTTCAGGAGAACGGGGACGGTCGTACTTTATTGACCGGGGGGGGATCCTGTTTCTGTCGCCGTTGTCTTGGTACTCGCAGAGACGGACCTGGGATCTTTCGCCAGGATTTCCCGAGCGGGGGCATTTGCGGTTCGAGCGACAGGTGACCGGTCGGTGCCTGCATTGCCACGCCGGGAGGGTCAACCGCCTGCCGGGTGTGGTCGAGCGTTTCGCGCATCCCGTTGTGCGCGAGGGGGCCATTTCGTGCGAGCGGTGTCATGGCCCGGGGCGCGAGCATGTCGCGCGCCACCAGGGGGGAGCGCCGAGCGAAGGGGACGATCCGATTGTCAATCCGCGGAAGCTGTCTCCGTCCCAGCGAGAAAGTGTCTGCAATCAATGCCACCTGCAGGGACTTGATGAAGTTCTGCGTTACGGTCGGACCGACTTCGATTTTCGTCCCGGAATGAACCTGGGGGAGGTTTGGAGCGTATTTGTTGAGGGGACCGGAGTGGTCGCCTCGGGTCAGACCACCGCTGTCAGCCATGTGCAGCAGATGCAGGCCAGTCAATGCTTCCAGGAGAGTGATGGCCGGCTGGGGTGCATCTCTTGTCATGATCCGCATCGTGTGCCGCAGCCCGACGAGAGGCGGGATTTCTTCAACAGTCGGTGTGCCAGTTGCCACTCCGACAGGAGTTGCTCGCTTCCTGTGGCCGAACGTCAGGCCAATTCGGCAGGGGATTCCTGCATCGACTGCCACATGCCGCGATTGGGAGCGGTGGACGTCCCCCATACTTCGCAGACCGATCACCGCGTGTTGAAGCGGCCCACACAGCCCGCCCCCGAGTCGGAACCATCGCAGCCCTCGACGGTGGACCCGCTCAAGGAAACCGACATGCAGATTTTTGATCTCGCTGAGGTTCCGCTCGCGAATTCAGAGCTCGACCGAGCCTGGGGGATTCTGCTGGCGGGACGAGCCGAACAGCGGCAGTCGACCGAAGTGGCCCAGCAGGCGTTGGAGCGATTGCAGCGTGTCTGGGAATTGGACCGGGGGGATGGGGCAGTGGCTGATGCTTATGGCATCTGTCTCGCCTTGACCGGGGAGGTCGAGCAGGCGATCGAAATCTGGAGCCGAGGATTGCTGGCGAACCCTCGGAGCGAGTCGTTGTTGTATTCGCTTGGTCTGGCGCATTTCACGGCGGGCCGCCATGCCGAAGCCTTCAGGCATTTTGACCGGCTGGTGACGGTGAATCCGTGGCGGTCGGACTACCAGGGCCAGCGGGCTCGCACGCTTCTGGCCTTGGGGCAGATGCCCGCCGCACTCGAGGCGGCGACAGCGGCCCGCGAATTGAACCCGTCGCTGCCCCTTGTTTACGAATGGCTGGTCTACGCCAGCGAGCAGGCTGGTCAACCCGAACAGGCCGCCCGCTATCGTCAGTTGGAACAGCGGATCAGGCGTCGCTGAGGTGTTTTCCGACCGTCACTGCCAATCACCGGATCCGGCGACTCTCCACCCCCACCTGCGGCGACTCCAGGGCTTCTCTCAGTCATGAACGACTTCGCCCCAAAACCCCAGTCTGGTTCTGTCATTCGCTCACTGCTGTTCGCGCTCATCCCGCTGGCCCTGGCAGGGGGGGGGCTGTTGTGGTTGCAACTGCGGCAACCCGATCCAAACCCCGCCAGGTTGGGACCTGAGAAGGGAGAGCCTGTCGCTTCCCAGCACCCGGGGGAGGCGGCGAACCTGTGGAAGCTGCAGCTCCCGGGGCCCCTCACCGGTGAGTTTGTCGGCAGCCAAGCGTGTCGGGCCTGTCATGCTGAGATCGTCGAGCAATACTCGAAAACGGGGATGGGGCGGTCATTCGCGATGGTGTCGGACGCGTCCCCGCTTGAGGCGAAGGCCGCCCCCGAATTTACCGCGGCGGGACGCCGGTACCGAGTACAGACCGACGGGACGGCGGTCGCGCATGTTGAGGAGTTTGTGGACGAGGTCGGTGAGCCGATCTGCGGGCAAACGGTCCCCATTCAGTATGCCATGGGCTCGGGATTGAAGGGCCGTTCCTACCTGTTCGAGCATGGCGGGGCGCTGTTCATGTCTCCAATTTCGTGGTACTCGGCCGGTAATCGATTTGATCTCTCACCTGGCTACCGCCCGGAACAGGGGGACCGGTTCGAGCGCAGGATTACGAGTCGCTGCCTGTCGTGCCATGTTGGGAATGTCAACGCGATTCGTGCAGAACTAGACCGCTTCGAGAGTCCCCCATTCAGCGAGTTGTCAATTGGCTGCGAGCGCTGCCATGGTCCGGGAGGAGCGCATGTTCGGCATCACTCGGGAGATGTGGGCAACGGGGCCGACTCAATTGTCAATCCCCGGCGCCTGCCAGTGGAACAGCGGGAAGCGGTCTGCAATCAGTGTCACCTGCTGGGGGCCGAGGAGATTCTGAGGGCCGGGCGAAGTGATTTCGACTTTCGGCCGGGGATGAGGCTGTCTGACATCTGGTCGTTGTTCCTGGAGCCTGGAACAACACGGGACGATGGCACGCTGCGGGCAGTCAGCCAGGTTGAGCAGATGCGGGACAGTCGGTGTTATCGACGGTCGAAGGGAGAACTGGGTTGCACGAGTTGCCACGACCCCCATTCTCAACCGGAGCCTGCCGGGCGAGACGAGTACTATCGCGCACGGTGCCAGGCATGTCATGCCGACCGCGGTTGCACGGCAGGTCCCGATCTGCGGGCAGAGCGCGGTGATTCGTGCATCGCCTGCCACATGTCGGCGCTGACCGATCAGGACATTCCGCACGTTTCGCAGTCCGATCATTCCATTCCCCGCGTTCCGCGGAGTGGTCAGGCGGGTCCCCCGGGCTCCACTGGACTGGCTGGAGGGTCCCGTCGCCAGCCAACGCTGTTTTACGATGGGCAGGCGTTGCCCGACCCAGATCTGCAGCGGGCCCGCGGAATTGTGGCAGCGAAGCGGGCGGCCGAGTCGGTGGATGAGCAGCAGTTGGTCGCCGCGATTCGGATGTTGGAGCGGGTTGCGGCAGCTAACCCCGACGATCTTGCCCCTGCCGCGGCGATTGCCCGGTGTTATGAAGTGCTGGGCAAGCCCGCGGATGCTGCGCCGTTGTGGCGGGAGATTCTGTTGCGTGATCCGGTCAATGAGGAGGCCTTGCTCTCGATGGCCCAGATGCACCAGCGGGTTGGTCAATTTCCCGAGGCACTTCCGTTCATCGATTCCTTTCTCAAGACGAACGACTGGCTCTCCCACGCGCACGGACTGAGGGCCCAGGTGCGGGAGCGGATGGGAGCATTACCCGATGCGCTCAAGTCGGCCCAGATCGCGCTGGAACGCGACCCGACCCGCGTATCGGCTTACCGCTGGCTGGAAGAGGCCTATCGTCGATCAGGTCAGGCGGAACTCGCGGAGACGTATCGCAGCACGCGCGAGCGGTTGGAGCGGGTGCTGGCCCGGAAAAACAGTGATTCATCGACTGGGAATCGTTCGCCAGAATCCAGCGACGGTCGGCAGGATGCCACTCCCCAAGTCAGCCCCCCAAAGTGATTCTCCCTGGGGCGGCACCCGTTTGGGGGCCAGACCAAACGGACGTCACCAGCGCAGCCGGGGTCTGGCTGAGTCGCGGGTTCGTGGCAACAGGGACGGTTGGTCTTGCGACTTTGCAGAGGATTCAGAGTGGGCCGGGAGTGAGAGCCAGGGTGGGAGAAACGGTGCGGGCCACCTGTGAACGGTGACCCATTAAGACGCTCTGAAACAGCCGGGTCGAGAAACCCGACCCGGCTGGGAGATGGGGTCTTGCAGCGGCAGACCTGAGAGTTGGCACCCACCTTTCGGTGAATTGTTCAGGATTGGGACCTGAGCCCGCTGCGGATTGAGGTGGACAGTGAGCGCACTGGTCCCGAGAGTGGGACCGGTTGATCGACCACATGCCGGGTCGGGACCGTGGATGTCTCCTCATCGGCCAGTACCAGTGTCTTTCCGGGGAGCGTCCAGAGCACCAGTAGAGCGGCGCCTCGCACCAGTGATGACAGGCCGAACAGAAACAGGTACGCCTCGCGTGATTCGCCGAGTGTCTTGAGGATCACACCCCCGGTGATTGCCCCGAGCACCAGTGCGAGGGAATTCGCCAGGTTGAAGAGGGTCAGAATGCTGGTCCGTTCTTCGCGGCGAATGGTCTCGAACGACAGCAGAAAGACTGCCAGTTCATAAGCGGCCCAGGTGATTCCCCCAGCAAACTGCACAATCGCCAGGGCCCAGAAACTTTCGACGTACAGCCACAGCCCGGCAACCGGCATGATGCCTATCCCCCCGATCCACAGCAATCGGCGGGCTCCGTAGACGGCGGCCAGTCGACCGCACCCGGGCAGGGCAAGGATCTTGGCCAGAAAAGAGACGGCCAAGAGCCCCACGTAATGCACGTAGGAGATTCGCATTTGACCGAGCATGAACGGGGCGAAGTATGGTCCTGAGATCTGAACGGCTAATTGAACTGCCAGAAAGTACAGGAGCAGGCTCTCGCTGCTGCCTTGCCGGAGCCTTCCCAGCAGCGTCGCCATGGATACCACAACCTGCCGGGAGTCGACCGTCGCCGCGTCGGTTTGTCGGGCCAGAAACCGCGCCGAAAGCAGCCGGCATACGAACGAGAAGACGAACAGGGTGGCGAAGAGCGGCAGCAATCGCTCTGTCTGTTTTCCGAACTGGAGGGCAAACCCGCCCAGCACAAATCCGACGAGCACTCCTGCCTGCCCCATGCGGGTTCGCATCGCGAAGAACGGAGCCCGCACCCGGTGCGGTACGACAGTTTCCATCCACACGTTCCAGGCGGGGGCGGCTCCCAATCCGCCGGCCCAATACATGGCGATGGAGGCGAACAGGCCCCAGGTGGGGAGCCTGCCCACGCAGGCTCCAATGATCAGTGGAAGGAAAGCGATGGCCTGCATCAGGACGCAGACAACGCACCAGCGGCGGTACGAGCCGAGCCATGCGACAGCGCGTGGTGAGACCAGCTGCAGCACTGAGCCCAGCAGTAATGGGACCGAGGCGACCAATCCCGAGACCACTTCTCCGAGTCCCAAGGCCAGTGCAAACGCTGGAAAGTAGGTCTCGCCCATTCCCACCATCACGCTGTAGGCAGCACCATCTGCGACGCTGTTTTGCAGGTTGTACCGCAGGCGACGACGGGCTCTCTGTCCGAGTGTCTGTTTTGGGGCAGGGGGGGGGGGCGGGCGATGT
>CAIUHT010000112.1 GCA_903898975.1 uncultured Planctomycetaceae bacterium | reverse complement strand
TGGTGAGCGGGCTGGCGTGGCTGGTGATGGCGGGAGGGCTGGGCTGGCTGCTTCGCCGGCAGCTGCCCACCGGTCGGCAGGTCGCGTGGCTGACCATCACGGGCCTGGGCTGCCTGCTGGTGGCCCTGTGGGGGCTGCAACTGGCGACGGGGGACATTCACTCGGGACGGCGGGCGGCGACGGTGGCGGCTCCCCAGGCGGGGGAGGTCGCGCGATGAACCTGCAGGTCGTGTACTGCAATCATCACTCCTCCGGGGTCGCCCTGCGCGAACGGCTTGCCTTCCCCAAGACCGACCTGCCGCGAGCCTACGCCGCCCTCCGCTCGGCCTTCCCCCAGGCCGAATGCGTGCTGCTCTCGACCTGCAACCGCGTCGAGGTCTACACCGCTCAAGAGAATCCCGCGCTCATTCCCAGCCACCAGGATGTGGCGCGGTTCTTCGCCGAATTCCACCAGTTGCCAGTCGATGAGTTCTTCGACGACCTGCTCGAGCGGACGGGGCCCGACGTGGTCCGGCACCTGTTCCAGGTCGCCGCCAGCCTCGACAGCATGGTGCTGGGCGAACCGCAGATCGTCGCGCAGGTGAAAGAGGCGTACAACCTGGCGCAGCAGAACCTCGCCAGCGGGCCGCTCACCAACGCCCTGTTCCAGCGGGCACTCGCCGTCTCGAAGCGGGTGCGGACCGAAACGGGGCTCGCCGAGGGACGGGTCTCGATCGCCAGTGTCGCCGTGGGGGAATTCGGCCGGCAGATCTTCGACCGCTTCGACAACAAGACGGTGCTGGTGATTGGTGCCGGGGAAATGGCGGTCGAAGCGGTGCGGTACCTGAAGGAAGATGGCGTGCAGCGGATCTGGGTCTGCAACCGCACTCCCGACCGGGCCGCGGCACTGGCAGCCGAGTGGGGGGGGCAGGTGGTCCCGTTCGACCGGCTGGACGAGTGGCTGGGCGAGGCCGACGTGATTGTCTCGACCACGGGGGCCGAGCCCTGCCTGGTCCCCCGCGACCGGTTTCGTGCCGCCCGACGGCGTGGTGGCCAAAAGCCGGTGTTCGTGCTCGACCTGGGTGTCCCCCGAGACTTCGAGCCCTCGATCAGCAATCTCGACGACAACGTCTTCCTGTACTGCATCGACGATCTCGAGGCGATTTGCGAGCGGAACCGGCGGGCCCGGCACCGCGAGGTCGAGAAGGCGCTTGCCATCATCGATCATGAGACCGACCGGCTCATGGGCGAACTGCATCACCGGGCGACCGGGCCGATTGTGAAGCGGTTGCGCGAGCAGTGGCGGCAGGTGGTCGACCTGGAAACCCGCCGGCTGTTCCAGCGACTGCCGCACCTGGAATCGGACCGGGCCGAGATCGAGCGCTCGATCGAGCAGATGGTCAACAAGCTGCTGCACCCCCCGCTTGAAGCTCTCCGCGACGAAGCCCGCGAGGGAACCCCGCACGGGCTGCTCGACGCCCTCCGCCGCCTGTTCCGACTGTCGGACTGACAGCCCTCGAAGGCGTTAAACTCTGCGGGCTTCAGTTTTGGCCCGACTGGCCTGAGCCGGCCATTCGTCTTCGCCCCCCTTGGTTCGCCCTCGTCCCGGCCTGTGGCTTTCGGTTCTGTTCCGTTCTGTGCTTTGTCGGGAGTGCCTGCTGTGGATCCTGCCTGCCTGATCAATCGCCTGTCGGAAGAGGAACGGGAATTTTTTCTGCGAGAGGGGTACCTGGTGATCGAGGGGGCCCTTTCGCCCGAGCAGGTGCGGACGCTTGCGGGGGTCTGCGACAAGATCGACGCTCGCGAACGCCGGCCCGGGCAAGAGCGGTCGCTGCTGTCGTTTCCGAACGTGGTCGCCGAAGACCCGGCCCTGCTCGACCTGATCGACAATCCCGTCACCTTTCCCAAGGTGTGGGGAATCCTTGGCTGGAACATTTACCTGTACCACACGCACGTCGATGTGACCCCGCCAGCCGATCCGGCGGCGCTGGGCTGGCGGGTCGCCTGGCACCAGGACAGCATGCGGGTCAACGACGAGCTGGAGACCGACCCGCGTCCGCGACTGAGCCTGAAGATTGGCTACTACCTGACCGACGCGACGCAGCCCGAGCGGGGGAACACGCTGGTGTTGCCCGGGTCGCATCTGCGGAACGAAATCGACTGCCCGCAGGATGGGGTCTCGTCGCCCGAGGGGGCGATCCCGCTGTGTGTCGCGCCGGGGACCGCCGTGCTGATTGACCGCCGAATCTGGCATTCACGAAGCGCCAACCTCTCGCACCTGACGCGCAAGGTCATCTGGTACGGCTATGGCTACCGCTGGCTGCGGCCGAAGGATGAGATGACGGTCGGGCACCTGCTGCCGGGACTGGACCCAGTGCGGAGGCAGATCCTGGGGGTGGGTCTCTCGGCGAACGGGACATACGACCCGCTCGACGGCGACGTTCCCCTGCGAGGCTGGCTGCGGGAGCACGCGCCGGAAGATGCCGAGCGAACCCTGCACGGTGGCGGCGCAGCCCGCCCCCCCGCCATGGTCCGAGGCAAGAACCTCGGCCGCGTCTGAGCCGCCATTCAGCAGCACCGTGCCGGCCCCAACAACGTCAGCTGACGACGCTGGTCCACAGCCCGGCTAACGGCTCGACGAACAGCCCGGCGAACGGCCCAGCGTGAGCTGGCCGGTGGAACCGCAGCCCGCGGGGGATGGCGCACCCAAAAAATCGCTCAAAAACGGGGGCAATCCAGTTTTTCACGAATGGGGACATCCATTAAACCAGAATGACCCCTTTTTGCTCTGTCCCCTTTTTCTCTGCGCATCCGCCACCCATGGGATCTCTCACCCACGGGGAGTGTGTGGCCGGAGGCCGGACAGGCTCACACCCGCCTCGGCCCGGCGAGTCGGCTGCCGGTCCATGGAGCGAACTCCGAATGCCCCTGGTTCGCCCGGTCTTCCTCCAGGGCCATTGATTGAGCCTGTGTGGCCCAACCTCAGGGAGTGCTCAGCCCGCCCGTGAGCCAGCCGCCGATCAGGAACAGCGTGGCCCCCAGGGTGATCGCCACCGGCAATGTCAGCAGCCAGGCCAGCAGGATACGCCGGACCGTTCCGTTCTGGATCCCCGATCGGTTGGCCCACATCGTGCCTGCGATCCCGGACGACAGCACCTGCGTGGTGCTGGCCGGCAGATGCAGGCGGTCGGCCAGCCCAATGGTGAGGGCGGCGATCGTCTCAGCGGCGGCCCCCTGGGCGTACGTCAGGTGGGACTTCCCAATCTTTTCAGCGACGGTCACCACGATCCGCTGGTAGCCGATTGTCGTTCCTACCCCCAAGGCGACCGCCACACCGACCACGACCCACAGCGGGACGTATTCGATGGCGTGGCTGAGAGTTCGCAGCGCGGGGGTGATCTCCCGGGCTGTGCCGGGCTCGATCCGGGCCTTCTTCAATTGTTGGCGAAACCGGAGGATCGACTGGCGTACTTCCCAACGGTCGGCGGCGGGGACCTCGGCGAGGTTGGACCGGTCGGCGAGGAGCCGGTCGATGGTCTCGAGTTCGCGCCGGAGCTCCGGCGGCACCCCGTCACTGTCGGGGAGTTGGCGCGTGATCTGGTCTGCCGCCCGCTGAACCTCGTGGGCGAGGTCATGATGATTCAGATCGAGGGCATAGTACTGGGGCAGAAAGCCGATCAGTGCCAGCAGGATGAGCCCCATGCCCTTCTGCCCATCATTCGAACCGTGGGCGAAACTGACCCCCCCGCAGGTCGCCAGCAGCACTCCGCGGATCCAGGGGGGCGGGTCGTCGCCGGGGGCGGGGGGGAGGTAGAGCCGGGGGTCGGGAACCAGGCGGCGCATCAGCAGCAGCAGCAGGCCGCCCCCGACAAAACCGAGCAGGGGCGAGATAAGCAGGGCCAGCCCCACATCGGCGGCCTTGCTCCAGTTGACGCCCGAGAAGTCGCCGCGAGTCGCCAGGCTATTCGCGAGGCCAACCCCCAGGATCGCTCCAATCAGGGTGTGCGAACTGGAGACCGGGAGCCCGACCCACCAGGTGCCGAGGTTCCAGATCACCCCCGCCAGCAGCAGGGCCAGCACCATGACAATTGACCGGGACGAGCTTCCCTCGACCAGCAGATCGACCGGCAGCAGGTTGACAATGCTGAAAGCGACCGCCGTCCCTCCCAGCAGCACCCCCAGGAAGTTCATCAATCCCGAAAACAGCACGGCCGGGGTGGGACGCAGTGTGCGGGTGTAGATTACCGTGGTCACGGCGTTGGCCGTGTCGTGAAACCCATTGATGAACTCAAACGCAAAGGCGATGGCCAGGGCCGCAAAAAACAGGCAGACCCGTCCGGGGCTCAACGCCCCCAGCGCCTCCCAGAAGGTCGTATTCATCGCAAGGAGAGCAGCAGGCACGATCGCTCAAGGCCAGTTCAGTCAGTGCAGAGCCTGTCTGCAACAGGCCAATCCAGGTCGCCACTCTCATCATCAAAAAAGGGGTCATTCTGGTTTTTCACGAATGGGGACACCCATTAAACCAGAATGACCCCTTTTTGCTCTGTCCCCT
>CAIUHT010000111.1 GCA_903898975.1 uncultured Planctomycetaceae bacterium | reverse complement strand
GGGTGAGGTTTGTGGGGCTCTCGTTGACGTCAGACACGGTGATGGTGAAGACCTTGTCGGTGGAGAGGGAGCCCGAGTCGGTTGAGCGAACGCGAATGGAGTAGCTGGACTGGGCTTCGAAGTTGAAGGAGCTGGTGGTGCGCAGCTGGTTGTCGACGATCTCGAAAGCGGCGTTGCCGGTGTCGCCGGTGCCGGCGACGAGGCTGTAGGTGAAGGAGTCGCTCACGTCGGGGTCGGAGGTGGTGAATGTGCCGACAGTCGAGCCTGTGGGGAGATTCTCGGCGAGAGTGGAGGAGGAGAGTGTGATGTCGGTGGGAGCCGCGCTTCCGTCGTTGTCCACGATTGTGAGGTACGAGGTGGCGGTGGTTCCCAGCAGGCTGCTGTTGTCGTAGTCGGGTGATGCGACGTAATCGGCAATATTGGCGGGGCCTGGATTGGAGAGGCTGAGGCTGAGGCTCTCATCGGCCTCAACAAGTGTGTCGTGATTGATCGCAACCGAGATGGTCTGAGTGGTTTGTTTGTCGAGAAATGTGAGGGTGGTGGAGAGAGCGGAGTAGTCGCTGGGGGCAGTGGCGGTCAGATCGGCGGAGACCAGGTCGACGGTCAGCTGTCCATCCGACCCATTCACTCTGCGGGCGACGATCGTGGCGGATTGAGCGCCTTCGTTGACTGTGTAAGTTGACTGATCGAACTCGATCTGACCGAGGTTCAAGACGGAGAAATAGGTGGTGAGAATTCCACTTTCCCGATAACCAGCCGTGTTGGGGGTTGTGGAATTGCCATTGGTGCCAACGTAAGCCGAGACGCGGAACGAGATCTCGTAGCGACCGACCTGGGTGAAGCCGAGGTTGTAGTGGTCGTGCCCACCGCGGGTGACCCAGAGGGCATCATCGGCCGAGATGCCATCGGTGACATCGAGGCCGTTGGCGTTGGGGTTAGCGATGGAGTCGTTGTGGTTGGCCATGTAGACGACTGGGCCCGTCAGGTTGGACTGCCAGGCGGAGAACCGGCCAGTCCCGACGCTGCCATCGGGTTGGAAGTGGTCGACGTCCACGAGGGTGAGTTTCAGCCAGCGGGCGCTGCCCGAGCGGCGTGACTTGGACTCGGTGGTGACGCTGTACTGATCGATGTCGGTCGATGTGGTCGAATACGAGGCGAAGCCGAGATAAGGCAAAGAGACGTTCTGGCTGGACGGGAGGACGTACAAAGGCTGGCCGGCGGCGACTCCGAGGAAGTCAAACTGCGAGCCCGTGGGCCGAGTGACGAGGGCCTTAGCGCCCACGTAGATCAAGCCCTCAGCGGTTTCGTGCGTGACGCCATTGTCGGAATCTTGAACGCGGAGTTCAAAGTTCTGGGCGGCGGAGTTGTAGCTGATATCGAGATCGACGTGCTCTTGGGTGATAAACCGGGAGAGGGTGGGAGCCGACAGGAGTTGGCGGGATTCAAGCGTCTCGAGCGCGGGAAGACGAGGGATGAATCGAGTGGTTGAACGCTGGGAGATCGGCGAAGGGGTGCGGAGGAGTCGATTGAGGAACAGCTGCGACAGTCGCGCGAAGAGCATGGCGAACCTTGGGAGAGAAGTGCGAGTGAAACGCGGGAAATTGAGGAACCGGCGGTGCGGGGTCGGCAGACGCGAGGCGGCCCGGCGTGCAGGCCTGGCGAGCCCTTGGCGCCAGCCAGTCAGGGATAGTCGGGACACCGGTCGGGAGCTGCAAAGTTCTGTTTGGGGTCGAGCACATCGGACCACTGTCGAATGGTGCCAGCGGGTATGAGTTGGACCCGACCGTCGGCGAACAGGTAGTTGGCGGCCCCGACGGCGCGCTGTTCCGGGGGAGCACCGGGAGGGGGGCCGCCGAAGCGATCGGGCTGAATATCGGCAACGACCCTCGACCAGTTGCGAGTGAAGGGGTTGCGGACCCAGTTGCGGGAATGGGTGTGATCGTCACTGCGGGAGGTCCCGCGACTATCCGAGGCGGTGAACATCAGCAGGGTGCGGGTGGTGGCGCGGAGGTGATTGAGGGAGAGGGCGGCATCGGAGCCTTCGACGCAGAGAAACTCATTGAGGACATAGCTGGTCCCTCCATCTTCGAGTTTTTCTCGGGCGCGGGGGTCTTCCGGGCAGATGCGGACGCGATCCACGTTCTCGAAGTAGGGTGCGAGTTTGACGATCCACGACTGGTCGTAGTCGGAGGCCCCATGGGTGGAGAGAGGAAAACTCCCCTGATAAGAGTCGCAGTAATTCTGAATCGCGAGGCCTATCTGTTTGAGGTTGTTGGCACACTGGGTTCGTCGAGCCGCCGTCCGGACCTGCATGACGGCAGGCAGCAACAGTGAGACAAGGACTCCGATGATGGCGATCACAACCAGAAGTTCGATCAGCGACATCCCGGCACAGGCGGGTGTCACGGAGGGGAGAGGGTTGCTGGAAGGCCAGACCGGGAGCGTGTTCAACTGGCTCGGTTGGTCGCGGGCGGGTGATTGCATGGGTAATAGACCGGTCTGGGAGCTGGGCGACAGACAAGCAACCAGCCAAAACCGGTGGCAGGGCCAGCCTCTCCACTGGCTTTGCGCACCGGTCCTGGCGGCGTCGTCGGAGACGGAGCCTCGGGTCGAATGGACTAGGCGATCGGGCGGCTGTGCCGGCCAGGCAACCGCACTCTCCTCAGGTGCACCGCGGAGGCACAGAGGATGAGCGAACCCGCGGATTGGAGGAGTGACGGCTCGGGGACGGGAACGACGAAGCCAAAGGTCCCGCTGCCTGAGCGAAGCTCGGTTCCCGGCCCGCCATCCACGAGCAGGCTGCCCTGAGCCGAGAAAGTGATCTCGTAGGTTCCAGGAGCCGAGAAGGAGTAAAGAAAGTGGTTGTGGCCACCCACCTCGAGAGAGAACGACTCGTTGGGGCCAACGGTGTAGAGAGGGTTTCCGAAGCTGTCGAGGGCTGCGAGCAGAAATGTGCCCGGCCCGGTGACACCACTGATGGTCCAGACGAGGTCTCCAGACCATTGATTGGGGTCAAGTTCCTCAGAGGCGAGACCAAGGAACGGGGAATCGACCGACTCCGTGGGGGACAAAAAGTACACCCGATCCCCCACGGGGATGTTGAGAAAGCTGGAGAGGGAAGTGGTGACGAGGATCGATTGATTGACGAGGATCTCGATGTCGCCCGGCTCAAATTCAGTGTCGTCTTCGAGGGACTGCCCGTCGATGACCGCCCCGGTGTGGCCATGGAATTCAAGAGCGAGATCGGTTCCGTCGAAGGTGACGCCGAGATCGCCATGGCCACTGCTGAAAAGCTGGCCCGCCTGTGCCGCCGGGGCAAGGCAGCCCAACAGAAAGGCAACAAACAAGGAAGCTGGCGCAGATCGGCCTACGCGAAGGGTGCGGGCGAGACAAGGGGATGGGGAGGAAAACATCGAGGGACTCCTCAGGTGGTTCAGGAACAGCGACAGCAACCAATATGTGAAATGAATAATATGTGAGATGTATACGATTTGCAATAACGTCTAAGATTCATTTTTTGAGCAGGCATAGAAGAATTTCGCGTGAATTGGGGGGGGGTGGGGTGCGGGGTGCGAGCCGAGACTGGGTCTTGAGTGGGGTGGGCTGGACCATGAAGAGCGAGTGAAGAGGGATGTGGTCGCGGTTGCAGTCTGTAGCAGACTGCACATAATATGCAGAGGGGCATTGGCTGCGAAAACATTCATCACGCATTGGGGAGCGCGCCTGGAGTGTTGGTCGGACTGTTGGAAACCGCCTCGCGGGTGGCGGGGTTGCTCAATCATGACTTCTGCCCGGGGGCCAATCGCTGGGTCGACTGGCTGAAGCACCCCAGTGTGCCGCTCGCCGCGGCCGCTCTTGCGGCGTTGATCTGCGGGGTGTTTGTCAATCCGCAGGCGTTTGTGCTGGCAGCGGCGTTGTCGGGCGTGCTGCTGCTGGGGGGCGTCTGGCCCTGGCTGGCTCTCCGCGGACTGACCGCCGAGCTGGAATTCGAGCGGACGCGCAGCATCGAAGGAGAAGCGACCGGAGTGCGGCTGCGGATCCGCAATCGCTGTCCCTGGCCGGTCTGGGGGCTGGCGCTGGAGCGGGGGTTTCGCCGCTTTGCCCGGGAGAACGCTCCCTTCGCCCTCGCCTGTATTGCCGGGGGAAGCACCAGCGAGTACCGGTTTACGTTCGTCCCCGACTCGCGGGGCGAGTACCCCACCGAGCCGGTCGCCCTGAGGACCTCGTTTCCGTTCGGCCTGTGGTCGGCGGAAGCGCCCGTCCGCGTCGGTTCCACGCTGCTGGTCTGGCCGCGGATCATTCCCCTGGAGTCGATTCCCGATGCCGCCGATCTGTCGCAGGCCAGCGACCGCGTGTCAGCCAATCGCGTCGGAGACACCGGGGATCTGATGGGGACCCGGCTGTTTCGTCCGGGTGACTCGCTGAGACGGGTCCATTGGGCCCAGACAGCGCGGGTTGGGCGCCTGATTGTGAGCGAGCGGCAGTTGGCCGCGCAGTCGGCGGTGAACCTGGAAGTCGATCTCGACCCGGGGAGCCACTCGCTGGCGGGTCGGCACGGCACACTGGAGTGGACGTTGAGAATGGCGGCGAGCATCGCCGACTGTCTGCATGGGCACCAGGCGCGGGTCGTGGTCGAGAGTGGGGCGGGGCGAATTGCCTGGCTGGAGGGAGACGCCGGGCGCCGCCGGGGGCTGGACTGGCTGGCTCGAATTCCGTTCGAGGGAGTTGCGGCGGGGGGTGGGCTGCCGGGGCGACGGGAGGCGACGCTGCTGCGGTATGTCTGCACGACCCCCTCGGGCTGGCGGGCTCGGATGGAGCGGGGTGACGCCACCGCGACGGGCGAGACGCGGGTGGTCCTGGTGGTGGCCCCGGGGGAGGATGCCCGGTCGCTTCCGCCACTTCCCCGGGGCAGTCTGCTGGTGTGGGCGGGGGAATTGCCGCTGGCGAGCGAATGCGGTGGGGCCCAGTCCGAAGCCGAGCGTGGCCGGCTGATTCGCCGGTTGTGGGAGCGGAGTTGTCATGTCGCGTGACCTTGAGCCGCAGTTTGCCGGACGGACTGTCCGGCGGGAGCCGACGACGGCGCCTGCGGGGGAAAGCTTCCGCCCGGGGGGACCAGCGTCGCTGCTGCCCGGTGTGGGGCCACTCACTTCGCAGTCGCAATGGTTGGGTTGGCTGCTGGCGGCACTGGCGGCGACCGTGGTGGCCCTGGCGGTGGAAGATCGAGGGGCGTGGTGGGCGACCGCGTGGGCTGCGGGGGGGCCGCTGCTGATCTCGGCGGGGTTGTTGGCCGGTTTGAGTCGGTGGCGGCCCTCGGTGCGGCTGCAGACCGGAGCCGCGCTGGGATTGTGCCTGGTGGCGGGGGGGTTGGCCTGGGGCGAGATCTGGCTGCGCAGTTGGGCGGGAGCCGGTGTGCCCCTGGAAGTGCGCTTGCTGCTGATTCTGCGGAATGAGGTGCTGGTGCTGACGGCGGTCACCTGGGCGAAACGGCTGCAGTGGCTGGGCTGTGCGTTGAGCCTGTTCCTGGTGCTGTTCGCCGCGTCGATTTGCCAGGGCTGGGCGAGCGGGGTGGCCTTGCTGGCGTATGTGGTGGCCGGCTGCTGGTGGCTGATTGGTCGCCACTGGGATGGGCTGCGTGAGTTGATTGAAGCTCGCACACTGCGACAGCAGACGCGGCGGTGGGGCCTGGGGTTGCCGTTGCTGATGGCCCTGGTGGGGGGGCTGGCGCTGACGGGGGGGCGGCGGGTGTTTGGCACGGCCGGGGGGCGGTGGGGCGGGTCGGGGGGCGATGCGTGGCACGATCCCGATGCGCGGGGTGGGGTCCATGACGGCGATGCGCTGGTGGCGGCGACGCGGGATGCGGCGAGCTTTGGACCCGTGGAGAGCGAGATCTTCATGGATTCTGAAACGCCGAGCCTGTACGACGTGTTCAACGATCAATACGGCGATCCGCCAAAGATTCGCCAGACCGAGCGGGCGGTCGCCCTTCCGCCGGGGCTGGCGCGGGAAGCCGAGCAGCGGATGGCCAAGGCGACCGAGGCGTCGCGCGAGTTCGACGTGGTGCGGGAGCCAACGCAGGCTCCTCCGCCGGAGTTGGCCGATCGCGAGGGGCCGTCGCTGTTCGCGGTGGTGGGGCGGACTCCCTGGCATGTGCGGCTGGAGGTGTACGACCTGTACGACGGGCGACGGTGGTGGCCGGACCAGGCACTCGCCAGACGCCAGCCACTCGAACCAGTCGAAGCCGGGGGGCAGACGTGGCTGCGCGTGCCGCGACTGGCGGGGCTGGAACTGACGCGGGGTCGCGACCTGCACACGCTGCGGATCAACCGGCTCGACACGAATCGAGTCCCCACGCCGTGGCAGCCTGCGGGAGTGCGAATCGACCGGGTCGACCGTCCCGACTTCTTCGAGTGGTGTCACGAGTCGGTCTTGGCGATGACGCGCGAGAAGTTACCGGAGGGGGTGGTGCTGCACTGGCAATCGCACCCCCGGCACCTCCCGGCGTGGACGGTGACGAGCGGGATCATCCCGACGGCGGGGCGGAGTTACCAGGAGGTGGGGACCGACGCGGGGTCTGTGGCGGTTGAGGCGTTGGCCCGGCGGTGGACCGCTGGCATCCCCGCGGGGGGAGCGCAATTCGAGGCGATTGTGCGGCGTCTGCGCGCGGAGTATCGGCTGGAGCGGCGGGAGGGAGTGGCGGAGCAGAGTGGCAACGCAGTCGCCGATTTTTTGCTGGAGAGCCGGGCCGGGCCCGACTACCAGTTTGCGGGGGCGACGGTCTTGCTGCTGCGTTCGCTGGGGTACTCGGCGCGGCTGGTGAGCGGGTTCTACGTGCGGCCCGAGCGGTATGACTCGCGCCGGCAACAGACCCCCGTGCTGCCCGAGGATGTGCACTTCTGGCCCGAGGTGTATGTGGGGGCGAATACGTGGCTCGAGCTGGAACCGACACCGGGATACGAGCTGCTGGCCGCGGAACCGACGTGGTTCGAGTGGTTGGGGCAGGGAGTGCGGCGTGGGCTGGAGGTCTTGTGGCGGCACCCGGTGGCGACGCTGGCGTGGGTGGGGGGGCTGGTGGGGCTGTGGTGGTGGCGGCGAACACTGCTGGATGTGCTGGGAGTGGCGGTCTGGCGGGCGTGGCGCGCGCGGGATCCCCGCGCGCGGGTCTTGCAGACGCTGGGATTGCTGGACCGACGGCGGCGCTGGTTTGGACCCCCGGCGGTGGCGGGGAGCACGCTGCGGCGACGCCTGCGGCCCCTGCACACTGGCGAACCCGCGGCCGAGCGGGTGCTGGAGGAGTTTTTGCGCTGGGCCGACTGGGCGGCGTATGGGGGCCGCGTCGCTCCGCCTGCCGAGCCGGGAGGTGTCGAGGCGCTCTGTCGGCGCGTGCAGTCGGTGCTGGGTCGCGGGACGTGGATTCCGCCACGCCCGGAGACCCGGCAACAGACCGGCATCTGAGCTTGCGAGGTGCGGAGGGGGGCGGATTCGCGGGCGGGGGCGTGGAGCCGTGG
>CAIUHT010000110.1 GCA_903898975.1 uncultured Planctomycetaceae bacterium | reverse complement strand
GGGCTGGGCGAGGAGCCTGCGCAGGAGGAAGGCGATAGCGACGGCGAGCAGTACAATGCTCAATACTTGCAGCCAGGCACCTTTGAAGGATTCGGTTTGGAGGGGTTTTTCTTTTTTGGCCTCCGTAGGGGCAGGGGTGTTGGTGCGTGAACATACGCTGTGGCCAGCGCAGTGGACTGAGCTTGGGGCGACGTCAGCGGCACGGGTGGAACTGATCGAAACAGACCGGGGGCTCGCGACATCGCGGCCCCCGGTCAACAGTTCCTGCGTGCTGCCTGCAGCGAAGAATGAGAAAGCCCTGTCCACTTCACGCGGAGAGCTGCACTCACGCCGCGTGGGAATCAGTCGGCGTGAGGAGGCGCGGCTGCTTCGCCCCCTGACTGCAGTGCGAAGTCAAACTTGTTGCTGCCCCCCTTGACGTCCGCCTTCAACTCCGACTTGGTCGAGTACTTCGCCGAGATGGCGGGACCGGAACCTCCAATCGGGTACTCCATGCTGACCGTGTTGGGCCCCGTCTTGGCCCCCGGGACACCGGCGCGGTAGGTCAGCTTGTACTTGCCTTCGGCATCGGTCTGCCCGGTGGCGGGACGCCCCTTTTCGGGCTTGAAGACGACGATCACACCGGGCAGGGGTTTGCCGTCCATGGTCACGACCCCTTCCACCTGGCCCAGCGGCGGAGCATCGGAACCGCCACAGCCAACCAGGGTCAGCAACGCGAGAGAGAGAACAGCCGAAAAGCGTCGGGAGAGCATCACAGAGTTGCCTTCAACACGGGTGAGGAGAAAACCGGGGAGAGGAGCCACGGGCCCGGTTGAAACCGGGTGGAGACCGGCCCGCCTCTTGAGCGGGGCCGCCCCCAAGGTTCCGCTGGACGAGAGCCGACGCGATCTTGAGATGCGTCAGAAACGACACGGCAGCGCGGGCGGAACCCGCGCTGCCGGAAGAATGGACACCACAGCCTGGGGTCACAAGCGACCCCGTGCTTTTGAGAACCGGCACCAACTTGCGGCCGGGATCTCAAGCGGGTCGATGTTCACGCGGGACGATTAATAGTCGCCCACGGGCTGGTTGTCGTCGCGGGAGAGGAGCCGGGCGAAGGTGGTGGTGACGTAGAACGGCCACCCCAGTCCGACGGTCTCCTTGCGGTAGTCGATGTTTTCGCTGACGAACACCACCGAGCCGTCGCCCCGCACGAAGTGGGCTCCGCCGACGTGGTTGCTGCTGAACCCGCGGCGCTGGTGGATCCGGTTGGTGGCACTGTAGTTGATGCCATCGTAGCCAATCCCGATCGCGCACAACTGGGCCGACTTGATATTCCAGGAACTGCTCGAGGCGCAGGTGGCGGCGCTGAACCCGAGGGCGTTGCCAGCCCCGACCGTCAGGTCATCAAAGCGGTAGGCCCGCTCGCCAACCATCAGCGTGTTGCTCAACCCGTCGCGCACGTCGCGGGTTCCGATGCTCGAGTTCTGGAACCCCATCCCGTGGGCGGGGCCGTACTGGGCGAAGAACGCCGGGGGAGTGGTGCTGTCGGAGCTGTTGGCGACCATGATGTAGTTCGACTTCGCGATCGCAATCCGCTCCGAGCCGGTGGCGGTCACGTAGCCGTTATAGCTGTTGGCGTTGCCCGGGTCGGCGGTCGCGTCGTCGAACTCGGCCAGCTTGGGGCCGGAGTCGGAAGGGCACGCAAAAACCGCCATGGGAGTCTGCAGGGCCTGCAGTCCCGCGACTGTCTGCAGGTGCTGCTCCAGCAGACGCGGTCCGGGTTGCAACGTGTTGTAGAGCGCGGCCTGATCGATCTGCGGCAGGATGAACGCCCCCCAGCTCCACAGGCTCCGCTCCCCGCTGGTCATGTTCTGCGGGATCTTGGCGATGTAGCCCGGCGGAAACACGCCGTGGGTGTCGTGGTAGTTGTGCATCGCCAACCCGATGTTTTTCAGGTTGTTCTTGCACTGGGTACGACGGGCCGCTTCGCGGGCCTGCTGCACGGCGGGCAACAGCAGCGCGACCAGGATGCCGATGATCGCGATGACCACCAGCAGTTCAATCAGGGTGAACCCCCGACGACGAATAGAACGCATGGAAAAACCCTCGAGAGAAGTTTTTTGCCGAAGAAATCGGCAAGAAG
>CAIUHT010000109.1 GCA_903898975.1 uncultured Planctomycetaceae bacterium | reverse complement strand
CCCCCACTCGGGCGGCGCCCGGGCCAATGCCCGGAACCCAAGCCCCACTGCCTCTTCCCGAACCAGGTTCGGGAGTTCAAAGAATAGTCTGCCCCCCCCGTGTTTGACCAGCCACCGGCAGCCTTGTGCGGAACCGACTCCCGTGCGGAACGCATCTGCCGCTGCAATCATCAAACTCAAGCTGTGGAACAATTTGCGGCAATTCAGGCGCGCTGTGGGGCGACCCCACTCGCATCAGGGCGAACCGGTTCGAGTCGCTCAGCTTGGGCAAATCCCCCAGCCGGCGCGAGTGGCCCGGCCCCAGGCAGCCGACCTGCGAAGCCGCTTCAGCAGCAGAGCAGAGTCCAAGACCAGCGCCGGGCATCGACGCTGGGGACCAACACTCGGTCCGGGCGACCCCGCTGGCCCCCACGGGTCGCCTCCCGCTCGGGGGGACTACTGAAAGATCAGGGCTTGGCGGCGGGAGTGGGGGCGATGCAGTACTCGAGGGCCAGCAGGGCGTACGCAGTGACCAGGTTGGGGTCCCCTTCCATCCAGCCCGCCTCGGTGTTCAACCACGCGCCGTTCTCACGCTGGCCTTTCAGCAACTGCTCGGCCAACTCGACCCGCCAGTCGTGCTTCTGCCCCTCGGCGTCGACGAACTCGTCCACCCCCGCGGCAGACAACGCCTTCGCAAACGTGTGGTAGTAGTAGTACAGCCCCTTCTGTCCCATCCCGGGATTCTCGCTGAGCGAGTAATGCTTCTTCAGCCACTCGAACGCCGCCTTGACCCGGGGGTCGTCGGGGCCGACCCCGGCGAAGATCATGCTCTTCAGCCCGGCGTACGTCATGCTCGCATACGACCGCAGCCCGCCCTGCGCGTCGGTCCCCGCCTGGGAGTTGCCCCCCGCCGCCGGGGTGTAATAGAAGCCCCCGTCATTGACCCGGCTCGCGAACTCGGTGGTGTTGTGTTCCGACTCGAGGTTCTGGCACCGCGAGACAAACACGAGCACCTTTTTCATCACCTCGTCG
This sequence comes from uncultured Planctomycetaceae bacterium, assembly GCA_903898975.1. Lineage (GTDB taxonomy): Bacteria > Planctomycetota > Planctomycetia > Planctomycetales > Planctomycetaceae > UBA10511. Next base: position 5,195 of record CAIUHT010000109.1, on the reverse strand, counting down.
TCCTCGGCGACCCCGGCTTCCTTCAGGGCATCGAGCAGGAAGGAGGTGTTCGACAGATCGGGGCGGGCCGATTTGCCGTAGCCCGCACCGCCGTACTTGTAATCGGCGGGCGTCAGTTGTTCCGATTCGTCCCACTGCAGCTGCTTCAGGTAGTCGCGGGCGTTGGCGATGAGAGAGTCGTACTCGCCCTGGCGGTTCGCGGCGGCGAAGGCGAGCAGCGCGACCGAAGTCTCGTAGTTGCTCACCTTGTTGCCCGGCAGGTACAGCCCGCCATCGGGCTGCAACGTCGACTTGAGACTGGCCAGGGCCTTGGCGACGGTCGGGTCAGTGGCGGGGACGCCGCTGCGGAGCAGGGACGTGGTGACCAGTCCCGTGATGGCGGGGCCGGGGTAGTCGCTCCAGCGACCGTCGTCGGCCTGCTTGGCCTTGAGGAACTCGATCGCTTTCGCCCGAGCAGCGGCGACGCGGGCCGCCGGCACACCCCGTGTCGAAACAGGAGCCTTGGCCGGGCGTCCCGCGGGCGTCCCCTTCACCCCCTGGGCCCAACAGCAGTCTGAGTTCACCAACCCAAGGGCGACCACCAACCCAGGCACGCCCACCAGTCGCAACACCCGCCGCCAGACGATCTTGTTCTGTCGCATGCTCGCCACCCTGTTGCTGGACACTCCGGAAGCCTGTCATCCCCCGCCACTCACTCAGCCACCCCAGGCCCCAGGCTCTCTGGCCTGTCGCTTAGGATTGATAGCAGTCTACGTCACCTGCCGCGGGCTCACCAGTTCCCCCGGCGACCACCAACCTCGCTCTCTCCCCGATTCGAAGGTCGGGTGAATAGCCGCTTGCCCAGTTCGCCACTGCGCATTCGCCGGGGTCCGCGAACTGGCCAGCGCGCGTCCCAGCCACAGGAGGTTACGCTGGTACCTGAGTGACCGGGGCTTGTGCCGTCGGTTGCCAGGATCCCGGGGCCTGACAATGCGAAGATTTCGCTGCAAGACTCGGAGTACTGTCCGTGTGGCGAGCCAGCTGGCGAGCGGTGCGAATGTTCGATTCAATCCGGAGGCCGGACGCTGCCCCAGGCTGCCGTCACAACCTGTCCATTCCGCCTTGTGATTCCATTCCCCTGAATCTCGCCTGCAGTGTTTTTTTCGCCTAAGCTGCCCGAACCAGCGAGGGAACCAAAAGCCTGAGTCTTCGCTCGAAGTCTTGCACCAAACCTGCGCAGGGAGCCAGCGTGATGCACCCACACGACGAGGAGCTGCGAGAGCTGATCGAACGGCATCGGCGCGGGGACATCTCGACAGTCCAGTATGCCAAGGCGAAAGCCCGGCTGGCGGTGAGGATGGCTGCCGAGCCAACTCCGCAGCCAGATCCAGACCTGTCCGGGGAAGCACCTGCGCCAGCGGATGCCCCACCCCAACCGCAAGGTTGGACGCTGCACCCCCCACCCGAGAACCTGGAAGACTGTGTGAACGTGGATGAACTGGATCGCTGTTGGGCGATCGTCTCCCGACCGCACCTGGTCAATTCCCGTTACGACGGGATTCCGCGCCCGAGCAACGCGGCAGGTGTGCTGTTGCTGATTTTCCTGGGAGTGAGTGCCGGTGGGCTGTTTGCGGCCGCATCCTCCGGCTGGTTCGCTGTGCTGGCGGTGATCGTGGCGATCATTCTCCTGATCGGCCCCGTCCTGAAAGAGATGGCCAAAGACACGGATGATCACAACGCCTACAAGGCGCTGTACGAATCGTACCATCGACGCCGCGCGGACATCCTGGAGAGCGACCCGGCAGAGGCCCGCTGGGTCGAAGCCCGCCTGGACGACCTGGACCAGCTGAATCATCGCGACGACCTGGAACGCTGGTGGAGGCACGCCCAAAAGCGTTGCGGTGTGAGCGAAAAGTCGGGACCACCGACCGGAGTCCGCCTGGTTGTGGCCATCACGCTCCTGCTTGCCTTTGCGTCCCTGGGGCTCCCCGGGGTCCTCGCCGCCTGGAAGGATCCGAACATCAATCCCACAGCCTGGTGGCTTGCGCACCTGTTCGAGGCGTTCCTGCTGGGTTACGCGATCTGGGGAGTGAGGTCGGTCCTGCGCGAAGCCTCCGCGTACCGCGAGGCCCAGGCCGGTTATGAAGGCCGGCTTGTGGTGCTGGGCGAGGAGCCCAAGTGGTAACCAGCGCCTCCTGCGCTCACCACGTCGCGGCAGCGTCACCACCCCAACCGGAATCTGTGTGAACCCTGAGAGTGGTCTCGAGGGCGAGCTGCAACCATGGGGGCCTGGATCACAAACAGCAGCCTCAGCCAGGCTGCGGTGGAAACCACGGGACGGGTCCGAATGCCACCGGCCCAAGGAATGACCGCCAGCAACACTCTGTGGAACCATGGTTTCTCTGGGCCCACTCCTCTGGTAGGTTAACCAAAACTCGGGCGTCCCCAGCGCAGACTCCCGGACGTTTCCCGGGGAGGAGTCCGCATGACAAGCGAAGACGAACGCAACCAGCTGATCGAGCGTTACAAGCAAGGGAAGCTGTCGTCCGTCGAGTTCCATCGTGCGTGGGTGGAGCTGAGCGACCCGCCGGCGGAAGACGCGCCCGAGCAAACCACCCTGGCACCTCCCCCCGAGCGGTTGGAGGAGTGCGCCAACATCGATGAACTGGAGCGCTGGTGGCAGATTGAATTGGAGGGGCACCTGGTCCCCGGCAAGTACGAAAGAATTCCTCCCCCGAGAAACCAGTCAGGCTGCCTGCTGGTGATCTTCCTCTGCGTGAGCGCTGGCGGGCTGTACGCCGCCTTCTCGTCGGGGTGGCCTGCCATACTGGCGGTGCTCGCGGCAATCGCACTCCTGATCAAGCCTGTCCGTCGCGAGATGCGGCAAGACGACGATCTGGCGGACCGCTACGAACTTGCGCACGCCAGCTACCTGAAGCGGAGAGACGAACTGATTCGGAGCAATCCCGAGGAACTCCGCTGGGAAGCCTCCCAAGTGGAGGATCTCGAGAGGCTCGACAACCAGGAAGACGTCGAGCGCTGGTGGAGACACGCTCAGAAGCGGTGCCACCAACTGGACCCCCAGACGACAAGACCAACGAAGCTCGAAAGATTCTCTCCGGTTTTGATTCTGATTATCTTTCTTCCGCTGATTGCGATAACGCCAATCATGATCTGGCGCGAACCCAAGGCAGCCCCCAGTGCCAGGTGGTTCGCCACAATCTCCTGTGGATTACTAGGCTTCTTTTTTGTGAAGTCCCACCTCAAAACGCTCCGCGCCGCGTGGGAGTACTCCCGTGCCGAGAGGGGCTACCAGAGCCGACTGCAAGAGTTGGGTCAGGACCGCGAGACGTAAGAGGTGGTGCATATCCCCGGGGATCTGCCCGCGCTTCGGGCTGGCCCCGCACTCACGTGACACAACCAACCACGGCGCCCAGTCGGCCAAAAAACACAGGTGTCCCTCACTCGGATCGCTTGCGCGGAAACTGAGCTCCTCGCGTTCTCACGTCAGAAATCCGGGCCTTTTCCACTGGAGAAATCCGCATGACACAAGACCAAGAGGACGCTTTCAACGGGCTCATCCAGCGTTACCAGCGTCTGGAGCTGTCCTCGTTCGAGTTCCACCGGGAGTGGCGGGCCCTGGGCCCACCTCCCGCGGAGACCACACCCGAGGGCTGGAATCGGACACCTTCGCCCGACCGACCGCAAGACTGCGACAATCTTGATGCACTTGAGGGCTGGTGGGAGGTGGAATTGCACGGACACCTGGTTCCCGGCCGCAACCGGAAAGTTCTCCCAACCCCCAAGGGCAAATATGCCATTTTGGCGGTATATCTGATCGTGAGTTTCGGCGGACTTATCCTTGCCTTTCAATCGGGTTGGGTCGCCATGCTGCTGGTGCTCGGTGGAATGGCTCTCTTCCTCAAGCCCATCCGACGCGAAATGCGGGAAGATTCGGCTCGGTCAGACCGGCACGTACTCGCCCGCGCCGCCTACCAAAAGCGCAGGAACGAACTGATTGAACTCAATCCGGAGGAGCTCCGCTGGGAGGCCTCCAGCCTGGAGTATCTCGAGAGTCTCGACAATCGCGATGACGTCGAGCGGTGGTGGAGGCACGCCCATAAGCGACTCCAATTCGAATACCTCGCCGGACAGCCGTTCCGACCCACACGCTCGCATGCTGTGGACAACCTGATTGCGGGAGTTTTGGTTGGCTTGATGACCTTGTTCCCCGCCTTCTCGATTGGCCGCACAAATCCGACCAGAGGTTGCCTCGTCCTCCTTGCGTGTTGGGTGCCGATACTTCCCATCCTGCTCTCCGCGCGAAAGGTTTACCTCGCCGCCAGGGAGTACGACCATGCGGTGGAAGCCTATCAGCGCCGGCTCGAAGAGTTGGGTGACGAGCCTGATTGTTGAGAGTCAACCCTCCTCCCCAAGAACCAGGCGATTCGCTCACCCAGCGAACTCGAACAACCTGATATTTCGAATCGCGCAGCGCCCGCGGTTGTTTCTCACACCACTCGCCCGCACAAGAGTCACCCCGACTCCATGCGGCGGTGCACTTGGGCCGCATCTTTCGCGCGTCCGGAGTTCACCGCACGTTGCACGAGGATCTTGCGGGATGGCGAGCAGTAGTTCGGCTGGTCAGTGACGAAATTGGGCAGACTCTTCCACAGTTCAGGCGGCGGCGCGGAAGTGGCCGTCTTCGCTGATGTCGTCGAACCGGACTGACATCCGCTTCGAGACTCCTGCCTCTTCCATGGTCACGCCGTACAACACCTCGGCTCCCGACATCGTCCGCTTGTTGTGCGTGACCACGATGAACTGCGTCCACTCCTGGAATTCCCGCAGCACGTTCAAGTACCGGTTCACATTTCCCTCGTCGAGCGCGGCGTCGACCTCGTCGAGGATACAGAACGGGCTCGGCTTGCTCTTGAAGATCGCCAGCAGCATGGCCACTGCAGCCATCGTCTTCTCGCCACCGCTCAGCAACGACAGGCTCCGCAGATCCTTGCCGGGCGGACGCGCCACCACGTCGATCCCGCACTCCAGCACGTCGTCGGGATTCTCGAGCACCACGTCCCCCTCGCCCCCGCCAAACAGCTTGCGGAACAGATCGCGGAAGTTCCGCCGAATCTCTTCGAAGCACTCCAGGAAAATCCGCCGACTCTCCGTGTTGATCTTGCGGATGATCTCCTCCAGCGAACCCTTCGCCT
>CAIUHT010000108.1 GCA_903898975.1 uncultured Planctomycetaceae bacterium | reverse complement strand
TGCTGACCCCTTCTAAACTGGATAAGGATTCCAGGGGGTACTTTCTCCGTGCGTTGAATCTGAAAGAACACTACGTGTTTTCGGCTTCCCCTGAAGAGCCGCGATTTCCAGACATGGTGCGGACGCCCGGCTATCCCTTCGTGGTGGCACTCTTCACAACCCGAAACTCCCTGCTGCCGCTGTTCCTGCTGCAATCGTTGCTGGACGCTGCCACCTGCCTCATGGTTGGGAAGGTGGCTCGGAGCCTGGGAGGGGGGGCAGCGGAATGGTGGGCGGTCGCTCTGTATGCCCTGAATCCGACTTTGCGGTTCGGGGCCCTGAGTGTAATGACCGAATGCCTGTTCAATTTTGGATTGATGCTGGTGGTGACCATCGTGGTTCGTGGCGTGCAGCGGGCTGATATCGCGCCGCATCCCGCGTTCCTGCTGCTGAGTGGGTTTATGATGGCCTTGCTGACTTTGGTCAGGCCCACGGGGAAATACGTGTTCCTGATGGCATTGGCCACATTGGTCGTTGCCCACTGGCGGCGGGCAACCGCTAGTGGGATCGCTCGAAAACTTTTGCTGGTGACATTGGGATTCACGCTGGGTGTCGGGGGGTGGATCCTCCGCAACCAGGCGATTTTCCGATGTCCCATGCTCTCAGTCATTGAAAGTCAGAGCCTCGTCTATTACGTGGGCGGGGGAGCGTTCTCGGTGCATCGCCGGATTGACTTCTCGGAGGCCCGGGAGGCCGTCGCCAAAGAGTTTCAGATTCCCACTTTCAGCCAGGTGCATAATCCCTGTCCGCCAGCCAGTGTGCGGCCAGATCTTGACCGGCTGCTGGCGGTTCGCAATCAGGTGTTAACCCGCTATCCCGGGGCGCTGGCAAATTCGCTGGGCCAGGGACTGTTCCGGGGACTGATTGCCCACGACGCCGACTCACTGGCGCAGATCGTGGGAACCCAGTGGAAGCCTTCGGGACTGCTGTCGGGAGGGAAACGGGGCCAACGCGCCAATTCGGGAAATCCCTTGTGGCTGATAGGGTCGGCCCTTGCGATGGCTGCGGTGAATGCGTTGATGGTGTTCATCGGCCTGTTCGCCTGCATCTCACGGGCCACATGGCGGAGCGTGGCGTCGGTGTTTTGTGCGGGTCTATCCGGGATGTTCCTGGCGATGATCATGCCGTTCAGCGTCGCCGCCGACAGCCGAGCCCGGGCCCCCCTGCTCCCAATCCTGTGCGTGGTCGGGGCTGTCGCTCTCGCCGAAATGTGGGGACGCTGGCGACGGTCAGTCCCCCAGCAGTCACCCTCTTCCGAGGAGCCCCCTGTGGTGGCCTGAGCGACGTGCCCCGCGCGTCGCGCCACCTCCTCGGGGAGCCTGCTCCAACATCCACAGTCGGGGCTTCTTGAGAACTCTCAATCCCACGCTGCTTGACCCTGCTCGGCCCAATCTCGATCGCTCCTCATCGAGGAGTGGCTGAGGGACAGGCCCCGGCCATTCATGCGCAGCAGCCATGGTTTTCCTCGGAACCATGGTCTCTGCTGAGCCTTCACGAAATCGACCGTGCTGGCAACGAGAAACTGGAAACTGGACTGCCAAAGTAGTCCTGCCCAATTCCCGTCTTTGCCACCATTCGCGATCGGCTTACGGTGAGTCTTGTGGCAAGCCTGTACGGCCGGCAGATTCCCCGGTCCTGTCGGACTCATTTGACCACAGGGCGAAGAGTGTGGCAGTCAGTTTTCGGGGACACACAGGGGCGAAAACGACTGGGACGCACTCCAGGCATTCGCTTGAAAGTTCACTCCCAAAAAACTCTGGACAGCAACCTGGATTGCCTTCCGCGGTCAATGGAGGCAGCGGGAATTGAATGACGACGACTAGAATCCTGGGTCGATAGGTAAAAACGAGTTGTATCCGGCCCCAGTTTCGACTTCCTTCACACGGCAGTGTCGCCCGGTCAGCCCCTGCCAATGGATGTCACCGCTCGCCCCTCCGCTTCGTCGCGTCGTCGAACACCTGGAGTCAGATTCCGGACCACATCAAGACTGCGATTGCTTCACTGGGCACGGTCGCAAAGTCCGACCAGCGGTCAACGCAATGATCAGGTCATCGTCGTCATGCGGATGAAGGGGCTTCTCGATGACATCAACATCGCCATCCGCCATTCCCGCGTCGACACGAAGCCAGGCCGGCGGGACCGGAATCGCTCAGCGCCACTGATTCCCCTTCTTTGCCGAGATCGGAATCTCCGTCTCGTTGATCGGTTGCTGATTCTCTCGCAGTCCGGGCCCCACAAACCGCTCGGCAATCGAGCGTTCGATCCCATCCAGTTCAAGAACACGACGCGTGACCGTTTCCACAAGGTGATTCGATCATGCTCTGTCCACAAAGCTCTCCGGATCGATTCCCTTGAGGCAACATCCTTCACGCCAGTGCTCACAGGAATCGCTCATTTTTGTCGTCAGGTCTCGATTTGTCTGGTACCGTCAAGTTGGTCGTAGGGCCTCCGAGAACACTTCCTCAATCAGCCCATCACCATCACGATGACTCTCCCCCCGGCCAGCGAAGAGCGCCTTCGAGCCCAGGCCGAAGCGACCGGCAAGAACATCAGCACGCTCATGGTCGAAGCGGTCGAGGCACGTCTCTCACTGGCGCGACATCGACGACCGGCTCACACATGAAGCAGCCAGCGGATGCAATCGCAGGCGTTCGTCCATTGGCTGGAGAACCATGGGTCGCCACTGGGCGTCAACCGGGACCAGCGCAGAGTTCCCGAGATTGAGCGGGGTTGGCGGTCGTTCTGCGCGAGAGGGACCATCGTGCTGCCATCGGGCGGTTCCACCAGCCAGCTGACGCTGGGCCGTTCGCCGCTTGAGCGGGCTCGGCGGGCGTTGTGCGCGAGACGGACCGTCG
>CAIUHT010000107.1 GCA_903898975.1 uncultured Planctomycetaceae bacterium | reverse complement strand
GGCGTCGGGGGTGGGCGTCGGGGGTGGGAAGTGGGCGAACTGGCGCGGGATGGCGTGGACGCCTGTCGCGAGACGGGCCGAAGTCGGCCCGAGCAGTGAGTGTGTGGGCGAACGCCGGGGAGAGCGCGGGTTGCGGGGGAAGCCGCGCTCGATAGGATGACAGGGGCGGGTGGCGACCCCGGACTACGCGCGAGTTTCTTGAGGAAGGGTTGGTGGATGACTCTGGGTGTGTGGGCAGTCCTGTTGCTGGTGGTGGGCTTGCTGCTGCTGGTGGCCGAGGTGTTCCTGCCGTCGGGGGGGATCCTGGCGGTGCTGACCACGGGGACGCTGCTCGCGTCGCTGACCTGCGCCTGGTTGGCCTGGTGGCCCGACCGCGCGTCGCAGTTCTGGTGGTTCCTGGGGGCGGTGCTGGGGTTGATTCCCCTGACCGTGGTGGGGGCGTTCTGGATCTGGCCGACGACCGCGATTGGCCGACGGGCGCTGTTGGAAGGGCCGACCGCCGAGGAGGTCGACGCCTTCGCCGACGAGACCCGGACGTTCGCCCGGTTTGTCGGACAGGTGGGGACGACAGCGACGGTGTTGAATCCCGCCGGGATGCTGGAGCTGGGAACCGAGCGGCTGCATTGCCAGAGCGAGGGGGCGCTGATTGCGGCGGGAGTTCGGGTGGTGGTGGTGCGGGCGACCCACAACCTGGTGACGGTTCGGCCGGTGCCACCGGGAGAAGACGGGGGACCGACTCCCCGGGCAGGGGGAGCGGCCCCGACCAGGGCCGGGTCTGAGGCTGGTGCGGGCCCGGTGCAGTCAGGTACCATTTCGGAAGAACCGGACGGGGACAGCGAGGTCCCCCCGGAGTTTGCCTAGCGGGAAATTGGAAGGGGGACGCGATGCCCGAGTTGCAACCGGTGATGCTGGCGATTTCCGGACCGCTGCTGGCGGTTGGCGGGGTGTTTCTCGCGTTGTTGCTGCTGGTCTTCCTGGCAGTCTTCCTGCGGTATTTCTCGCTCTGGATTCAGTGCAAAACGACCCGCACCGGGATCGACCTGATCGACCTGGTGATGATGGGCTTCCGGCGGGTCGATTCGACCGCGATTGTGAAGGCCCGGGTGATGGCGGTGCAGTCGGGCATCTCGAAGCTGTACCCCGACATCACCACCAAGGCGCTCGAATCGCACTACATGGCGAAGGGGAACGTGCTGAAGGTCATCCAGGCCCTGATCGCCGCGACGCGGGCGCAGATTCCGCTCGACTGGCAGACCGCGGCGGCCATTGACCTGGCGGGCCGCGACATTCTGCAGGCGGTGCAGACCAGCGTGTACCCCAAGGTGATTGACTGTCCCGACCCGAAGCAGGGACCCGATGCCACGCTGAGCGCCGTGTGCGGTGACGGGATCGAACTGCGAGCCCGGGCCCGCGTGACCGTGAAGACCGACCTCAAGCAGCTGGTGGGTGGGGCGACGGAAGAGACGGTGATTGCCCGGGTCGGCCTGGGCATTGTGCAGGCGATTGGCAAGCAGAGTTCGTACAAGATTGTGCTGGAGAGCCCCGAACTGATCTCGCAGGAAGTGCTCGACCTGGGGCTGGGGAAGCAGACGGCGTTCGAGATTGTGTCGGTGGACATCGCCGACATCGATGTGGGCGACAACATTGGAGCGCGGTTGCAGGCCGATACCGCCGAGGCGGTGACGCGGGTGGCCCAGGCCCGGGCTGAGCAGCAGCGGGCAAACATGGTGGCCCGCGAGCAGGAGATGTCGGCCCGCGTGCAGGAGAACCGCGCCAAGGTGGTTTTGGCCGAGGCCGAGATTCCGAAGGCGGTGGCCGAGGCGCTGGCCGAAGGTCGGCTGGGGCTGATGGACTACTACGAACTGTCGAACGTGCAGGCCGACACCCGGATGCGTTCGTCGATCGCGGGCGACCCGGGCAATTCGCGGGCGGGTTGAGGTCTGCCGTGGCCACCACACCGATGAGCCGGAGCGTTCTTCCGGCTGCGTGGCCGTGACAATGTCTGAGTGAGGGCGAGCTGAACGGTTCGCCCGGTCGACGGCACTTGTTTCGGACTGTCGGGTGTCGAACGTGGTCGAGGCCGACTGATTCCGTTCCGAGACTGTGTCTGTTGCAGTCGCTGGAAGGTGTCTGCTGACTGTTGCGAGTGTCTGTCCCCACCGTCTGTCTCCCCCGTTTGGGTCCACTGCCTCTTCCGGAGCCTGCGATGTTTCTCAAGCTGCCCGAACTGATGCTGGCCCGCGACGATGTGGGGATGGTCATCTGGATTCTGTTCGTGCTGTTTTCGATCGTCAGTTGGGCGGTCAAGACGTTCGGGAACAAGGCAGAAGACGGGGGGGCACCGGCGAAACAACCGGCGGTCCCGAGGGAGCCTCCGCGGCGGCGGCAGCCCCGGCCCGACTCGGTCGCCGATGAAATTCGCCAGTTCCAGGAAGAGCAGCGGGGGGGACGGTCACCGGCGAGTGCTGCGGGTGGCCGGCCAGCGGCGCGGCCGGCAGGGGGGCGTCCGGCCGCCAAGCCACCCCGGCCCAGTCGACCGGTCGCCGAGCCGCGAGG
>CAIUHT010000106.1 GCA_903898975.1 uncultured Planctomycetaceae bacterium | reverse complement strand
CGGCAGCCCCGTGCCCGAGCCCTCCACGTACGCCCTGGCCCTGCTCGCCGCGGGAGGTGTCGCCGCCTACCGCTCGCGTCGCAAAACCGTCGCCGCCTGAGGCCACCCCTCCCTGCCCCGGACCGGTCACACCGAGCGCTAACCGCACTCGTCAATCGGCCCCGCGTCTCTGCCGTGAAAAATGCTCAACGCGGGCCGTGCCGCTGGGTGCCGAGACTCAGTGCCTGGTCCAAGAAGAACCGTTGGTGAAACCGCCCAGCCCGGAGTGGAGCAACATCTCCGCTGCGGGCTGGGCATGTTCCTGCCAGCCCACGGTGAGCGATGACGCGTAATCAGGGCTTGGCGACACCTTTCCGGCTCAAGTGCTGCACGGCACGCTGCCATCGGCATCCAGTGGTTCTTGCTGTGAATCTGTAGCGGTTGTAACGATTTTTCCGGGGAGGAGTGTTTTCTTGTGGGTCCGAGCGCCACACCCCCCCCAAACCGGGTGGCGCGCCGCGACAAAAAGTTGTTCTGAAGGGTAGAGGCCCCTGTTGAGAGCTCCTCTTCGTCCGTTGGTGACGGCTGTGCCCAGCCACGATTTGCGTGCCGAGGGTGAGGTCCGCGCCACTGGTTAAGTCCTGCTCCGTCGTGCGTGCACCCGGTTCGACGCTGCCCCCCAAGTGGTGGGAGCGTCCTGCGAGACCGGAATCGGCGGGGACTTAGACGGGCGGTCGATGTGCTCTTGGCAAGGGCTTCCCCAAGGCTCGGCGACCGATTCGGTGATTTGGGAACGAGCGTTCCTGCCGACGGTCGACCGGAGCCACTCACTGGACCTGTTGGTCCGAAAGGGAACGCAAATGAAGGCACAGAACGAGAACGTCGACGGTCGGATGGTCGAAAAGGTGGCCTTGGCCAGCGGAGCAGCGCTCTTGGCGCTGGCGGGGAACACAGTCGCCGAGGCTGGCATTGTCGCAAGCCAGAATCTGCCCCTGCGACCGAGCACTACACTCCACAATGTTGTAGCTTGGGATGTGGATGGGGATGGGAATGTGGAGTTCGAACTGCTCCATAATTCCACCCGCATTGTGATTGGCTCGTCTCCTTTTGGAATCACTTACACAACGGTTCAGTGTGCCTTTCTAGGTTTTCCTGCGGCGAACCCCGTTGGTAATTCTGATTTGGCGAAACTGCCGGCTGGAGCTGAGGTTGGTCCCGACGCTGCCTTTGGTCTCACTAGCGCTACAAGAATGACCACTGACGGCAATATCGCTGTCGCGGGTTGGCAGATGGGCGAGACGGGCTTCTTCGGGTTCAGCTTCCAATCGAACGGTCAGACCTTGTACGCTTGGGCTGAGTTGGCGTTCGACCCGACTTCGGCGAATACCGCTGGTTACGGATTCCAGATCCTCCGCGCCTACTACGACGATACGGGAGCCCCGATCATTGTCGGCAACACTGGCGGCGGCGGCAGCCCCGTGCCCGAGCCCTCCACGTACGCCCTGGCCCTGCTCGCCGCGGGAGGTGTCGCCGCCTACCGCTCGCGTCGCAAAACCGTCGCCGCCTGAGGCTCCACTCGCCTGCCGCGGACAGGTCACACCGATCGCTAACCGCACTCGTCAATCGGCCCAGTGTCTGTGCCGTGAAAACCTGCTCAAACAGCGGCACACTCGGAGCTCAGTCAGACCGACCGTGTGACGAGACCGCGAACGACCACCGGTAAAGCCAACAACCCAGTGGGGAGAGCATTCTCCCCACTGGGTTGTTTTATAGTCCGAGGTCTGTCACCGAATCTGGCAGCGATAGCTTGGTTAGGCTTGCGACTCCTGACTCGCATTGGCTGTGTCAGCTGGGCGGATCTTAGAGAACGCCAGGCTCACTCCCGCCAGACCACACCACTCAAACGGAGAGGGGGGGATTCGAACCCCCGGTACGGTTACCCGCACACAGCATTTCCAGTGCTGCACAATCGACCACTCTGCCACCTCTCCTTCGTCGGCCTTCCCCGTAGGAAAGGCCGCAACTCATCTCGCCTCTCGACCTCAGGCCTGTAAATCCCGGGAATCGGGTGGCGCGCCGGGAAGAAACGGGTTCATACAAAAGTGAAACTCCTGCGAGGGGATCCGTTCCGTCCGTTTGTGATTTCGCTGGCCAGATACGTTCCGAGTGCTGAAGGAGTGCAGGTTCTCGGCAACCGTTCGAGCCTTCCCCCTTCGAGTTCGCAAACGATTGAACGCCACGCACCAGGCGTGGTGGCCGGTCGGCAAGGTCGCATGTGGCTGAGCTTGGACTCCGCCGGACGGTGAATGAGCTTCTCACGGGAGCTGCCGCGGGCTCAACGGCTGATTCGGTCATTTGGGGACGAGCGTACCCGCCGATTTTCAATCGGAGCCACTGACAGGACTTGCGGGTCCGGATGGGATTACAACTGATGAAGTCACAACGAGAATTCAACGCCAATCGACTGGCTGCAAAAGTGGCCATGGCAAGCGGGGCGACAGCGGTGGCGCTGCTGGGGAGTGGCGTGGCCCAGGCTGGAATCGTCGCATCCCAGGTTCTGCCGCTGCGTCCAAGTGCGACACCCTTGACGAACGTTGCGTGGGACGTGGATGGTGATTCTCAGGTCGAGTTTTTCTTGCGGAACGAACGCCGCACGAATTTGGTGACGTTCTTCACGACTTTCGGCCAAACGGACTCCCGGACGAGCGTTGTCACTTACGCCAT
>CAIUHT010000105.1 GCA_903898975.1 uncultured Planctomycetaceae bacterium | reverse complement strand
TCGATTGTCGGGGACACGGTGCTGGCGGTGGGAGCGCGTGACGGCAAGTCGCGGCTGTTTGGCTGGCGAGTCACGACGGGCGAGTTGCTGTTCAGCACCAGTCCCGACGCGTTTCAACCGGGGTTCTCTTCGCCGGTGGTGGACGAGCTGTTCCTCGCCGTGGGTGAGGGGCTGCACACCACGACCGACGCGCGGCTGCTGCTGTTCCGGCGGCCGACGGCGGGACCGCCCGAGCTGGTGCAGACGCTGGCCACGCAGGGACACATCGAGGGGACACCCATCCTGGCGGGGGGGCGGCTCTGGTTCACGGCGGGCTCGGAGGGTGTGTATTGCTACAGCCTGGACTTTCACCGGAGTCCGCCGGCGGAGTTGCAGTGGCGCAAGGTGGGGCCGGCCTACCCGGATGCCGAGACCGCCCTGGCCTATTCGCAGGGGCATCTGTATGTGGGCTTGGGGAAACCCGGCCCGGCGATTGTGCAGTTGAATGCGGCGACGGGGCAGGAGCAGGGGCGGGTGGTGCTCTCGCAACCGTGTCATTGTCCGCCGGCGGTGCGGTGGGGCCGGCTCTATGTGGGGACGGGGGAGGCGGTGTATGGGGAGCCGGCAGCGGGAACGACGGGGGAGCTGATCTGCCTCGATTCCGAGTCACTGCAGGTGTTGTGGCGGGTGACCACCCCGGCGTCGCTGCTGGGGGCGATTGTGGCGGCGGACGACGGGGTGATCTGCACGACGGTGGCGGGCGAGACCCTGGTTTACGACCTGGAGGGGAACCTGCGGCAGTCCTTGCCGGCGAACGTCCCGGTCTGGACGGCCCCCGCGGTGACCGACCGGTGGATTTACGTAGTGGATTCCGACGGGCGGCTGACGGGGTGGGATCGGCGGACGGGGGAACCGGCGTGGCGGGTCACGTTGGGGCCACCGGGGTACTACACGAGTTCGCCGGTGGTGGCGCGGGGGCATGTGTTGGTGGGGACGCCCGAGTCGGGCCTGGTGTGTGTGGGGCCGGGCCCGGATGGGTTGGAGGAGAGCGCGGCTCGCCTGGAGTGGCCCGGGCGTCTGCCCGCAACGGGGGAGGTGGCGTGGCGTGCTCGCGCGCCGGCGGAGTGGCCGGCGGAGCTGGCACCCAGTTCGCCCGTGCAGCGAGTGGGAGATGCCTGGTTTGTGGTGGGCAAGCCGAGGGCGAAGGAGGGGGAGGAGCCAGCGGAGGGGAGAGTCGCCGCGGGGGGTGAGGAGGGTGGCGCGGGGCAGTCTCGGGGAGGCAGCAGCCTGGTGTGTCTCGACGGCGGGGGGGACGCCGCTCCGCCGGTGCGGTGGAAGTGGGAGGCGCTGGGGCAGATTCGTCCGCCGGTGGCGATTGGGCCAGAGCGGGTGGCGGTGCTGGTCGCCCTCGAAGGGGCGCCCGATACCCTGGCGGTGCTGGACCGTGAATCGGGCGTGGTGCAGGGGACCGCAGATGTGCACCGCGCGCGGGGGATTCCGCTGATTGCCGATCGGGAGGGGGTTTACGGGGCCGATGCCAAGGGGGTGTGGCATCGCGATTGGAATCTGACTGCAGTGTGGGGCGGAGTGGACCTGGGGGTGCTGCGGTCGTGGGCGGCGTGGGGTGACCTGCTGGTGGCGGTGAGCGACAGCCCGCCCCGGCTGGTGGCGCTTGACCGGCGGTTGGGGGAGACCGTCTGGCGGGTGGAGTTGGATGAGCCGGTGACCAGTCCCCGGGGGGAGCCCCTGGTGATGGTGAATGACGAAGTGTGGCTGGAGCATGTGACCGGCGTGCGGGGCTACAGCCTGCTGTCTGGGGGCGAGTTGTGGCGGGCCGATTGGCCGGGAGGCGAAAGTTCGCGACACGCGGAGAGAGCCTGGACGGGTCGTCGGCTGTGGCTGCGAGACGGGTCGGGAACGGTTTGGACTTTGGGCGCCGATGCGAATCGAGCCGGGTCAAAACCGGAGTGGACCCAAGCCGAGGGGTGGGGCCCGCGTGAGGGGGCGGGGCGGTTCTGGCCACTGTTCCCAGGGGGGGCTGAGCCTGGGGGAATGGCGTGGCGTGAGTGGCTCGACTGGTGGGGCTGGTGGGAGGATGCAGCGAGGGGGGCTGCGGGGGATTCAACGGCAGGCGACTTGAATGGGAGCGATTCCCAGGCGGGTGAGAGTCGCGAAGGGGTGGGCGGCAGGCGGTTACCGTTCCGCCTGGGCGAGGCGAATCGAGACTGGCCTCCGGTGGCGACACGGCGGGGCGTGCTGTTGTGGCGCGAGGAAGGCCTGGTCGAGTTGCGCCCAGAGGAGTTGCGATCGGAAGAGTTGCGCCGAGAAGAGTTGCGCCGAGGGGAGTCGCGGCCGTGATTGGTGACACCCATTTTTCCATCGAGCGGGAGGTGCTGTGGCTGGTGCCCGAGGGGGGAGCGGCCAGCGGGACGGAGGAGGATGGCGGGGTGGGGCGGGAGACGCGCCAGGGGCGGGGGCGGGAGTCCACCGTGCGGGTCGACTGGCAGGAGGCGGACGCGGGGCGATTTGGCGCGAAGGGGGTGGGGCTGGCGCGATTGGCGCAGGGGGGCTGGCCGGTGCCCGAGGGGTTTGTGCTGTCGACCGAGGTGTATCGCGCCTGGCGGAGTGGTCGAGGAGAGTGGCCTGCGGGGGTGAGGCAGCTGGTGCGCCAGGCGCTGGAGCGAATGGGGCGCTGGGGGTGGGGGGCGGAGACTCGGCTGGCGGTGCGGAGCGGGGCTCGGCGGTCGCATCCGGGGTTGCTGCGGACGTGCCTGGGGGTGACGGCGGTTGTGGACGATGTGCTGGCTGCGATTGCCAGGGTCTGCGAGTCGGTCGATTCCCCCGAGGTGCGACGGGCGCGCGAATGGCCCGGCAGCCAGACGCCAACCGAGACTGCGATTGTGGTGCAGCGGTTGATCGACACCGAGTGTGCGGGAGTGCTCTTCACCGAAGACCCACAACAGCCCAGCGCGATGCTGGTCGAAGCGGTGACCGGCCTGGGGGATCGATTGGTCGCCGGGGAAGTGGCGCCCTATCGGTGGCGGCTGACGCGGCCAGCGGGCGGGAGGGTGGGTGACAGCGGTCCGCACGCTGGTCCGCCGGGGGGCAGCGTCTTGGGAGGCAGTGCCTCGGAGGGCACGCCGTTGCTGGAAACAGCAGCGGGATCGGCGGCGTTCTGCCGTGGTGCCGATGGGGTGGTGGGGGAGTCACCTGCGGGACGCCTGCCGGCGGCGCTGGAGGCTTTCGCCCGGGAGGCGTTGGGCGAGTTGTGTTCGCTGGCGTTGCGGCTGGAGGGGGAGTGGGGTGAGCCGCTGGATCTTGAGTGGGGGGTGGCCGATTCGCGCGTGTGGCTGTTGCAGGCGCGGCCCGCGGGGGCGGGTGGAGTTGGGGCGGGTGGAGTTGGGGCGGGTGGAGTTGGGGCGGGGGCCGAGTGGGGGTCGGCGGGGGAGATGGTGGAGCGGCGGCTGCGCGAGTTGGGGGAGGCGGGGCGGGAGATTTGGGTCAGGCACAATCTCGCCGACAGCCTGCCGAACCCGACGCCCCTGAGCCTGGAGCTGTGGCGGCAGTTTCTCTCTCCGCAGGGGGGCTATGGCCAGTTGTATCGGGCGTTGGGGTATCGCCCCGCTCGAGGCGTGGCGGGGGGGAGCCTGATTGAGGCGATTGGGGGCGGGGTGTACCTCGACGCGGGGCAGCTGCCGGGCTGGAGTTGTCGCGGGTATCCGCTGGGGGTCGATCTGTCGCAACTGCTGCGCGAGCCCGACGCCGGTGAGTCGCTTCCGCTGCGACTGGACCTGGAGGGGCTGGACCGGTGGTTCCTGGTGCGCTGGCCGTGGGTGGCGTGGGTGCTGGCGCGAGCACAGCGGCGCCAGGCGCGACTGGCTCGCACAGTCGAGCGGGAATTTACCGCCCAGACACTGCCCGCGTGGGAGAAATGGCTGCGGTCGGCAGGCCGTCATGACGTGACGAATGCCAAGCCCAGGCGGCTGTGTGGGGAGTTCGAGCGGTTGAGGCGGGTGGTGTTCGACAAGTCGAGCTGGCGGCTGCTGTTGCCGGGGACGCTGGGGGTGCTGGCGTGGCGGCGGGTGCAGAGCCGGCTGGGGGAGTGGCTGGGGAGTGCGAAGGGGGCCGAGATAGCCGGGGTGCTGCTGGGGAGCGTTCCCGACCCGGTCACCACGGAACAGCACAGCCTGGCGGCGCGGTTTGAGCGCGGGGAGATCTCTGCCGAGGCGTTGCGCACGGGGCTGGGACATCGGGCGGCGTGGGAGTTTGACCTGAGTGTGGCGCGGTGGGGAGAGGGAGCGACAGCGGAGGAATTGGCGGAGCGGGTGGGTGAGCGGGGAGCGACGACGGGGTCGCCCACGACCGGAGAGGCGGGGGCGCAGGCGGAGCGGGATCGGGCGGCGGTGGAGGTGCTGCGGAAGGCCCTGGTGGAGGGGGGAGCGGGGAGCTTGTGGGAGGGGGTGGAAGCCGACTGGCGGGTGGCGCGGCGGTTGTTGCCGTATCGGGGGCTGGGTCGGGATGCGTGGCTGCGAGGGTGGGCGCTGTTG